>CAYOFJ010000001.1:0-30159 GCA_964403065.1 uncultured Halanaerobiaceae bacterium
TTAATCTGTCTGTCAATATCTTTTTCGAACAAAATATTTGTTTCCCCGGCTTCTTCCAGCTGATGAAGGCGAATATTTCCTTCGTCATCGCCCAGAACAAATTTTTCACCATCTTGGACATCATGGAGCCAGGCAAGGGCTCTAATTCTTGTTCTGAGATCGCCAAGAGTGTATAAAAGTTCTGTATTTTCCTTATTCCAGATATAACTTCTGTTATTTGTGCCGGCGGCAAAAAGTTCACCATCTGGAGACCATTTAATTTTTCTGACCCAGCCTCCGGGGGAATCGATTTCTGCTATTTCTTCTCCGGTAGTCACATCCCAGAGGTAGATGGTGCTGTCCCAGCCGCCACTTGCTGCTATATTTTCTTGTGGGGAAATATCCACGGATAAAACCCAATCATCATGACCTGTAAATACTGTTATATTTTCACCGGTTTCCACATCCCAGGAGCGCACAGTATTGTCAGTACTGGCACTTACCAGAATATTACCATCTGCTGTCCAGGTGAGATTATTAATGCTCTCTTCATGGCCGGTCATTACTTTTTTTATGCTGCCTGTTTCAGCAGAGCTGATAAGAATATCTCCTCCGGGGCCAGGACTGGCTATTAGTTCTCCATCGGGTGACCAGGAAACTGATTTTAGAGGGGGCGTATAGGCGCCCAAAATATGTTCTGGATTTTCCGAAACAGTAATATCGTCACTGGCCTGGATGGCTGCAGGTGAAATAACATAAAACAAAAATATAAGTAGAGAAATGCTTAAAATTAATTTTACGAGCATGCCAGGAGATTCCGGGTTGCTTTTGCCCGAGAAAGATTGAGTAATTATCGAACCTAATATTCTGTTCATTATGTTTCCCCCTCTGGTTAAGAAATCTATAGAAAAATTAATATTATTTACTTATATCTTTTTAAAACAATAAAGGTTCAATATAACACTTCCAGAAGAATAGTATAATTACCTGCTTATTATTTTATGAAATTTGGATTTTTATTACACCTGATTTTAGGGGGATTTTGAGATTTAGATAATAAATGTGGGAAAAGAATGTGGGAAAAGAAAATGGAGATAAGAGGAGCTGGTGACCTCCCCCTGTTAGAAAAAAACTCAGCGGAAAGAGGAGGTCAGATTACTGGTGTGCGAGCCGGAATTTAGTTTAAGTTTAAACATTGTAAGGAAGTTTATAGTTTTTGGTGCTGAAAAGGCTGTCCAGTAAAACAGAACTCAAAACTACCAGGGGCAGAGAAAGACCAATTCGCAGCAGAGTGAATTCCAGCCCAATAATTGAAGCTTCCATGATACTCATGGGAATCATTACCAGAGAAGCGGAAGTTATATAGGTGAAAATAGAGCTATAATCTGCTCCTTTATGATATAAAGAATTGGCTACAGGAAAGGCCACAAATGTTCCGCCTACAGTTGTTGCCGCCAGCAGGATCGCGTAAATATGTCTTCTCATGCCTGAAGCTGAGCCAAAATGACTTTCAATGGTTTCTCTATCTACCCATATTTCAAAAAGACCGATAATTACAAAAGCAGGAGGCAGAATTAACACCATATCTCGAGCGAAAATCAGGAAATTTTCTCCCATGGCCAGCCCCAGATCAAACCTTATCAGCCAGGAAATACCTAAAAATGCCATAAAACCGAAAAATATTGCATAATCAAGTTTATGATCTTTTTCTTTTCCTTTTTTCATTATATAATCACCTCA
Organism: uncultured Halanaerobiaceae bacterium; assembly: GCA_964403065.1. Taxonomy (GTDB): domain Bacteria; phylum Bacillota; class Halanaerobiia; order Halanaerobiales; family Halarsenatibacteraceae; genus Halarsenatibacter. The sequence continues at coordinate 1,720 of CAYOFJ010000001.1, forward strand.
CCATAATATAAACCAATTAATAAAGTTAAAATAGCTGCTATTCCCAGACTGGCAGCGTTGCGATAAATTGTAGCTTTTACCCCCATGTATTCTTTTTCCAGAGGATAGGTAACTACACCTACCATTTTAAGCGATATTATAAAAGCTGCTATTACCATATAACTTACACCCTGAGCCAATAAAATACCTGCCAGAGGATAGGCTATAAAACCTGGCATCATAGTAATTGAGCCAATAATTAATCCTAGAGCACTTCCTAACAGTACGTTTTGCCCACCCAGGTACTGTACAATGAAATCTTCTGAAAAGAGCAGCACCAGGGAAAGTAAAACCAGCAGTTTTAAATAACCGGGTAAAATCTTGATCAATTTATTTTTGCCGCGCTGTATAGACTTCCAGGTTTTTTCGCGGTCAAAAAAGAATGAAATTATTAGCAGAACAGCCATGATGACATACAAATATTGCATAATTTTGTCCCCCCTTTTGAACAAAACTCAAATTATCTGGTACCCTATGTGGGTATCTAACTTATTTGTATTATATCTCTTATGGCTGCTGCTGTATGTTAAGTACTTTACTAAATTAAATACCCCTCAGGGGAATATTGCAAATATAAAAGACCAGATATAGGATATAGATAGAAGATTCATTTTCCGGGCAATCCTGTTTCTGGCAAAAATAAAAAAACCCGCCGCAGGTTTTGAGTTTCAAGCGGCGGAACTTAATTATGTGCTATGAACAAATATGTATAGGAATTTTTTAATTGTCTATAAGCTTTCTTTTAGGCTTAAGATGTGATGTTTACGGGACTATATGCTATAATTATATTTAGAACAAAGCCATTTCATAATAATTTTACCATACTAATTTAGAAATTTCAGCAAAAAAAACCTTTCTAAAACCAAATTTTAATCATGTTTTTTGCAGCATCATCTCAAAATCATCAAATATATAATATTAATTTATAGTAATGTTCTTGAGGAGGTTTAAACTATGCCTGCCAATCTTCCCCCACAGTATCACGAAGCAGAAAAAGCGTATCAAAATGCCAGCAACCCCGAAGAAAAATTGGCTGCTTTACAGGAAATGCTGGCTGTTATGCCCAAACATAAAGGTACAGATAAACTACAGGCAGAACTGCGAAAGAAAATTTCTCGAGTTAAAGAGGAAAAAGAAAAAACTGATAAAAAAGCGGAATATAACCCCTATAAGATAAAAAAAGAAGGGGCGGGTCAAATAATTTTACTGGGCTATCCCAATACCGGGAAATCTTCTCTGCTGGCTGAGCTCAGCAATGCTCCGGTGGAAGTTGCCAATTATCCTTTTACTACCAATAAGCCTCAGGCCGGAATGATCAGGTATGAAGATGTGCAGATTCAGGTTATCGATACTCCCCCTTTAGTGCCCGAAGATGTTCCCGGACCTATGATTGGTGCTATTCAGAGGGCTGCTTTCCCCTTGATTATGATAGATGCAGCTTCGGGAGAATGTCTGGACCAGCTTTCTGGTACAATTGATTTTCTTCGGGATAAGAGAATTGTCCTGGATGAGGTTCCGGAAGGAGTGAAAGCTTTTACACCTTCTGAGCTGATGATTTTTGCCAGCAAAGTGGATATAGAAGGAGCTCAGGATAATCTGGAAGTTGTGCGGGAACTTTATCCCGATGTAAATATTAGGGAAGTTTCTTTTACAGAAAATGTTAATGTGGAGCAAATACCTAAAATTTTATATGATGAACTGGGGATTATTAGAGTTTACAGTAAAGAACCGGGAAAAGAACCCGAGCCCGATCCCTTTACCCTGCCTGAAGGAAGTACCGTGCTAGATTTTGCTCGTTCGATTCATAAAGATCTAGCGGAAAACTTGAAGAAGGCAAAACTGTGGGGTTCAGCTCGTTTTCCGGGCCAGCCTGTACCCAGAGATTATGTTCTGGAAGATGAAGATACGGTTGAAATTCATGCTGAGAATTAATTTTGAGCGGAAATTAATAAATTAGGATAGAGATAGAAAAAAGGAGGAAGTTAAATGGAGAAAACGAAATCTTTTCTGCTAATATTTTTATTAATATTAGTTGCATTTAGTGTGGCTGGCTGTCTGCGTCTGCAGACCAGTATTGATCTGGATATGGATGGCAGTGGTAATTTAAATTATGATCTGGGGCTAAATTCCATGCTCTATCAGCTGGTACAGTTAGATGATGATATGAGCTTGCAGGAGCTTGAGCAAAGAGCTGAGGAACGTGGTTATCAGGTAGAAAACTATGAGGATGAGGAATTCACAGGACTAAACATGAATAAAGATTTTGCTAATTTAGATGAGCTGCAGCAAGAATTAGGTTTACTGGGAATATTGGCTCCGGGTGCTCTGGAGGATGATGGTGAAATTGTAGAGAATATTGAAGAGAATATGGAGTTTAATTATGAGGAAGGGATATTTACTAACAGATTCACGGTTGATGTTCAGTTGGATATGCGCGAAGAGGGAATGCTGGAGGAAGTTGAACAGCTGGTTTCAACGGTGGTTTACGATCAGCTTGATCTGGGTTTAACTTTGCATCTGCCTTTTTCGGCTAGAGATCATAATGCAGATGTTAGTGAAAATAATGAACGACATTTACAATGGCAGTTTCAGGCCGGGCAGGTGAATGAGATATATCTGGCAGGTATGGTTTTGAACTGGCAAAATATTATTTTGGCCGGAGCTGTGGGTTTGATTATATTATTGTTGATAATTTTGCGTTATAAAGGATATGGCTGCATAGATGGTGATGGTGGTTGAGCTTAAAGTTTTTGGCCAGTTTGGCCACTTAGCTACCAAAATAAAATAAATAAATTAATAAAACCCGGCATAATGCTAAATTTGCTGCAGAGTGCCGGGTTTTATTGTTTGGAGTTATTTTAAAATGCTGGTTAATATTGTTTATGCTAGTAGTTATAGATAAATTGATCCTGCTGGTCCTAATGGCAGGCCAAAGAAGAACCAGATTATTAGCAGTATGGTCCATGCCAGCATAAAGGCTACTGAATAAGGAACCATAGTGGAAATTATTGTGCCGATTTCAATATCTTCATCATACTTTTTGGCAAAAGCTATGATGATTGGGAAATAGGGCAGTAATGGTGTTATAATATTGGTTGTTGAGTCTCCTATTCTGTAAGCCATCTGGGCAAATTCAGGACTGTAACCCAGCTGCATAAGCATAGGTACAAATACGGGAGCCATGATGGCCCATTTTGCTGAAGCACTGCCCACGAAAAGATTTATGAAGCCGGAAACTATAATAAAGACTATGATGAGCGGAAGGCCCGTAAAACCAACGGCCTCTAAAAAGTCAGCTCCAGTTATAGCCAGGATTACCCCCAGGTTTGACCAGCTAAAGTACTCAACAAATTGGGCGGCAGCAAAGGCCAGTGCGACATAAGCTCCCATATCTTCCATGGCCTTTTCCATGAAATTTGCCACATCATCACTGGATGTTATGGTTCCTGCCTTGCGCCCGAAAGCTATTCCGGGAATAATAAAGAAGAGAGTTATGATGGGCACCATACCACCCATGAAAGGTGCATCCATGGCAATTAATTCACCGGCTTGATTACGCAAAATCCCCCATTCTGGCACAGTACCAATAAGCAGCAGTATTACACATATAATAAACCAGAGAGCGGCTGATCTCAAGCCTTTTTCTTCATCCGCGGTTAATTCTTCCAGATTGTCATCGTCTTCTTCATCTGGTGTACCTTCATACTTTCCAAAACGGGGAGCTACGATTTTTTCCGTGACTAAAGTGCCCACAATTGTAATGATAAATGTCGATACGATCATGAAATAATAATTTACTGAGGGATCGACGAAATAATCCGCGTCCATAATGTGGGCTGCTTCCATGGTGATACCCGCCAGCAGAGGATCGAGTGTTCCCAGAAGTAGATTGGCACTAAAACCACCGGATACACCGGCAAAAGCCGCCGCCATACCAACGATTGGGTGCCTGTCCATAGCTTTGAATATCACTGCCCCCAGAGGTACAAGCACAACGTAGCCTGCATCTGAAGCCAGGTTGGACATTATACCTGCAAAAACTACAGCAGAAGTGATATACTTTTCTGGCGTTCCCATAACTACCTTTTTCAGTAGAGCGGTTATAAGCCCACCGTAATCTGCTACACCAACACCAATCATAGCAACCAGAACTACTCCTAGAGGAGCAAAACCAGTAAAATTATCAACTGCTTCAGTTAAAATTCGCTGAAAACCTTCTACCGATATAAGATTAAAAGCTTCAATTACTTCACCGGTAGTTGGATGCTCAACTGTCACACCCGCGAGGGAAACAATGGCAGATATTATAATAACCATAAGTGCCATTATGAAGAATAAAATCAGCGGATGTGGCAGCCTGTTACCGGCTCGTTCAATCCGGTCCAGAATAGCATCCACTATTCCTCCAGTCTGTTGAGACTGTTCCTTGGCAGACATTATTAATCCTCCTTTTTGTTATATAATTAACTTTTTAGATTAATAAAATAGATTTAGGAAAATGAAATTTAAAATTTACTTGATTATTATTGTTTATAAATTGTATTAACAAAGTACCGGATTGAAATATAATAAATTCTTATAACTATAATATTGCATTTTCCTTTAGAAATTTTAACATAAACCTCTTAAAAATTAAAGTATTTTAAATAAATTTTTATATATTTTAAAATAGAGATATGTTATTGTTTTAACTTAATAAGTTGTTAATATTAGTATGGATATTCCGAAATTTCTGCTAATGTTTTATTGTTTGGTTCCTGGCCAAAATAGTTTATGTAATTTGGGAAATGTGATACGGGAAATTTTTCAAAACCCGGGTAAGCTCTATGGCCAAAAAAATTGTGTCTCGACCCAGGATGTGCCGGGCTGAGCGTAAGCTCCTGGAAGGGATTTCGTGAATGAATCACTATTTTTTGTTTGATTTATAATGTGGTATAATAATGCAAACAGTACTCTTTTTACGTTAAATAGTATCCGCCGGGATTTTATGTTAGCTGCTCTGGAGGTGTAATTTTGCTTACGGTTTATACTGCACCTATAGATTATGATGGCTCTAAAAAATCACTTGATGTTACGGTTAAATCTGGCGATGAAGTTTTTGCTCCTACCTGGAAAATGGTTATGAAAACCAAAAAAGGAGAGATGACCTGGGAAAAGTATAAAAGAAAATATCGGGAATTGATGCGAGACTCCTATCAAAAAAATTTTGAGCGCTGGCAGGAATTGCTGGCTAAAAAAGAAATAGTTCTGCTCTGCTATTGTCAAAGTCCACAGCAATGTCACCGTCGTTTATTGGCTGAAATGCTGGAAGAAGCCGGGGCCAGGTATGCTGGCGAAATAAATAAGAACTAGAATTTGCAATAAAAAAACTTATAAAAGGGGGAAAATAATGAAGGAAAATGAAAAAGGGATATTGATAAAAAACATAGTTTTTGATATTGCCGGGGTTTTACTGGATTATTCACCTAAAGAATATCTGCAGAGATATGTGGATACCGTTGAAGAGGCTGAGCTTCTGGCGCATAGGACTTTTTTGTCGGGGGATTGGGAAGAATTGGACAGAGGGTTGTTTGATCGCAGAGAAATAATAAACAGATTATGTGAAAAATATCCTGAGAATGCCAGTATTATCAGGCGGGCAATTTCGAGCTGGTCACAAATGATGGAGCCTATAGAGGAGAATACAAGTCTGGTACCTGAACTTAAAAAAGCAGGATATCCTTTATATCTATTATCGAATTATCCCCGCCAGGGTTATGAAGAAGTGAGCGAGAAATTTAATTTTTTCCAGCACTTTCGAGGAGAAGTTATCTCGGGAGATGTAGCTTACCTAAAACCGGAAGATGAAATTTATCAGGTTCTTATAGAAAAGTTTAGCCTGGAGCCTCAGCATACCGTATTTATAGATGATGGCCGGGAAAATGTTGAGGCTGCGGAGGAAAGTGGTCTAGTTGGAATACATTATGATGGCCAAATAGACCTGGCAGACAAATTGCGGGAATTAAACGTAAATATATAGCAAAAATCAGGAAATGAAAATGTAATAGCATTCTTGCAGGTTAAAGGGGCAGATCTTGATTCTGCCCTCTTTTTTCTTTGATACTTTTCAGCTGGTAGGCCTTCATAATATCCGAACGAGTTAATATTCCTACTAATTGGTCATTTTCTACCACCAGCAGCCGGCCAATATCGGCCTGGGACATTTTTTTGAAAGCTTCGAATAAAGGTTCTTCCGGTTTGACCTTAATAAGGTCACAGCTCATAATATCTTTTACGTTTTTTAGCTCTTCTTCCACATCAGGAACTTCGGAAATATCCTCCAGCGTTACACAACCTGTGATTTCTCCTTCATCATTAATTACAGGATATCCCGTGTGTTTTTCTATTAACATTTTATCCAAAAGCTCCCTGACCTTGAGATTTTCGTTAACGGTTATTACATTTTCCGTCATAAGATCTTTAACTTTAAAATCGGCAAAAGTGTCTCTGATAAGATTGAACTTATATTCCTGGCTGGCTCCTATATAAATGAAGAAAGCAATTAACACCAGGATAATTTGTCCGTTAAGAAGGCCAATAACCCCGAGCAAAAAGGCAAATATTTTACCTATACTGGTGGCAATTTTTGTGGCTTTTAAATAAGAAGTTTTGCGGGCCAGAAGTGACCGCAGTATTCTTCCCCCATCTGAAGGAAAAGCTGGCATTAGGTTGAAAACTGCAAGAAAAATGTTCATAAATCCCAGATAAAATATAACAAGTCGGTAGTCAGCAGCCAGCCCACTGCCTAAAGGTCTGATTAAAAAAAGCAGCACTGCTCCGAAAACCAGACTGAAAAGTGGGCCGGCAAAGGCCATTAAGGTTTCAGCCTGGGGTTCCCGTTTTTCATCATTTATTTGAGCCACTCCACCTAATAGCATCAGAGTTATATCTTTTATTTCCATACCTTTTTTTCTGGCTACAAGGGAGTGAGATAATTCATGCAGAGCAACACTTAAAAATAGCAGAATAGCCAGTATAAATCCTAGAAGATAAGGATTAAATGAAATCTGTGCTGGAGAAACCTCAGCTAAAATAGCTATTTGTTCAATATTGCTGCCTATTGCGAATGCCATGAAAGGTAAAATCAGCAGAAAGCTTATATGGAGTTTTATGGGGATACCATAGATTTTTAAAATGGTTAGCGAGCTTTTAAACATAATTTCACCCCCAAAATTTAATCTGAATGTTCACGCAGACGAGCTGGCATTATCCGGCGCATGTAATTAATTAAATCATCGATTTTATTAAGATCTTCTTCATAAAGCGCAACATCTTCAAAACGAGCATCATGTCTATGGCCGATTTTTTCCAGCTTATCGGGATATCTTAAAAACAAGTGATCTTTATAGAGAATCTGGGGAGCTTCATGCAGAAAAAAGACCGGCTGTTCTTCACCTTTCAGAAGGGAGCTACCTAAAAATTCTGGTGGTTTTTCTTCTAACCCCAGAAGGTCCATGATTGTAGGCCCTAAATCAGTTATAGTACCTGTTTTTTCTATTGTGCCTTTTCCCAGATCAGGATGTTTTATCATTAGTGGTACATGTTCTGGCTCTTTGACTTCTCTATCCAGTTCAAAACCAATACTGGAATTATATTCAGGGGCATCAATACTGGCATCGTGATCAGAATACAGGACAAACAATGTGTTTTCAGCTATACCCCTATCCTGTAATTCCTGATAAAATCTCTCTATAGCTCTATCTGTAAAAGAAACTGATTGAAAAAAATCATGAACTATTTGCGTATTTATATCTGAAAATTCTTCTCGATAATGATTTGATGGATAAGAATCAAAAGGAGTGTGACTGGTAACAGTAATAAAATAACCAAAAAAGGGCTCTTCCGCTGCTTCTAGATGATCCAGAGATTGCAGAAAAAAGTCGTAATCATTTATGCCCAAATAGAAATCCTCTTTTTCCATAACTTTTTTGTCCTGGGAAAAATCCTCTTTGCCTATAAATTTATCAAACCCCAGTTCAGGATAAGCTTTATCACGGTGGAAAAAAGATTTGTCATTGCCATGAAAGGCCATGGTTTCATAACCGAGATTATTAAAAATTTCTACCAGTGAATCAAATTGATCCATGTTGTTATCTCTAAAAGCATAAGTCCGATTGATGGGGTAAAGAGATGTCAGTAAAGAAAAGTCAGCATCAAAACTGCCGTTTACATGCATGGCATAAAAATTTTCTCCATAAATACTTTTTTCTTTAAAAGAGTTTAAAAAGGGAATAACTTCATGACCTCGATGCTCATAATTAATTAATTTTTCGTCGATTGATTCCATTTGAATTACTATTACATTAGTATCATTCGGTATTTCTGCTTTTCCATCCAATTTATTTTTTGTTAGGGTTTCGGGCAGCTGAGTTAATTCTGGACTTTGAGGAGGTTCACTACGGGTGTAGAGAAAGTCATAAATTTCGTATAAATAAAGAGAGGAAACACCATAAACATTAACAAAACCAGAAGTGCTGTCCTGATAAAGTTGATCAGGCGTTAAACCTCCCAGTTGTTGATTGGTTAAAAGCATTTGACTGAACATGAGGGTTATGGTTAGAGCAATTATAACTATTTGAGTTATGGCCTTTCCGGGAACTAAGCTTCTCAAATTCAAATTTTTGACAGGTTTAATTCCGTTTTTATTTTTGCGCAGGAAGGTCATTATAGCTATATCAGCAAAAAATATTATATCGGTGAATCTGATTAGCTGACGAAATATTATCATAGGATTTCCTACATCTTCACTGCCCAGCAGATCGAAAAAACTAAGATAATTGCCGAAATATCGGTTGTACCACAAATTAGCGATGAATATAGCTGTAATTATAGCCATAAACCGCAGCAGTACTTTTCTACCTTTGCGCGCTCGGGCTAAGGGCAGCAGGAAATATCCTATAAGCACTAAAAACGCTATATTACGTAAAATCAAACCCGTAAAAGAAGGCACAGAAAAAATTCTTATCAGCAGATAATTATATTTCAACATAAAGCCCAGCAAAAAGGCATAACTGAACCAGCGTTCTCGTCTATTAAAATCCTTCCAATTCTTTGAATTTTTATCGTTTTCGTTCATAGAACTTGCTCCTTTTTTTGTGATATACAAAACAAAAAACAGTTGTTCTTTCTTATATTTATTTTAACATTACCCAAAAGTAAATACCAGAAAATATATTACATTTAATCAAAAATTTGATTTATTTCCGGAGGGTCGGGAATTCTGTCAAGAAAATTGAGCACAAGATCCGGTCGGTCAGTAATATAACCGCTGGTATGAATTTGAGCTAAAATTTTAACCTGCCACAGATGATTTATTGTGTAGGGAAGAACAAAAAGATTGCGTTCATGAGCTGAAGCTATATACCAGGGCCAGCTCATAAATCCTTTCGGGCCAAGCCCGTGTGCCACATGTTCGGCTTGATCAAGCCAGGCTTCCCAGCTGCGCCTGGAAATCATATTATCAGAAATCAAAAGTACTCTTGGTACTTCTGGCACCAGATTTTTTAATTTTTCCAGCTTATCGACAGAAAAAGAAAAGAATATAGTTTTGGGAAAAGCTGCTTCCATCTTCTCAGGTGATGCCTCGGTTGGACTGGCCTGTAAAAATCCATTTTTATTTATATTATATTCTTCTGAAACTGATTCCAAAGAACTAATTTTATGGGGGGCAAGCCATTCTTTTTCAATCAAAATATTTACGATATCCTCTGATAACCCCGGATATTTTTCCGGATGTTTTAATTCTAAAATTAAGCCGGGAGTATTTTGCCCACTCCGGGCAATATCAATAAGTTCAGCCAGAGTTAATATTCTTTGATTTTCATATACTGGCCGAGCTCGGCCGGGATTTTTATCATTAAACCAGCTCCCAACATCCAGCTGCCGCAGTTCTTCCAGGGTGAATTCACCTATTTCCTCATCCTGGCGTTCTGGAAATACCTCTTCAACATTGGTTGTTCTTGTTAGGTAGGCATCATGAAAAACGATAATTTCTCCATCTTTGGTTCGCTGCAAATCAGCCTCCAAATAATCTGAGCCATGGTCCCGGGCAATTTTGTAGGCCGGAGCGGTTGATTCTGGGGCGATTATAGATGCTCCCCGGTGAGCGATTACTACAGGATGTGGGATGCCCAAATTTTTCAGAATATATTCTCCCTGACGCGAAGGGTTAATAAAATAATAAAGACCATAAAATATAGTTAAAGCTCCTAAGGTAATTAATAAAATTTTGATAATTAGATTTAAGTTCATCTGGGTCACCTCAAAAATAAACTTCACAGATTGTTAAATACTATTTTAACATTTTTGACCGGCAAAAGCTAATATTACAGGTCTCAATTTTGGGCAGAAGCTGATAAAAATTTAATAACGAAAGCAGGAGAGTTAAGAATATAAACAGAAAATTAAACTATGTGGGCAAAAAAATGATTTATACCCACAAATATATAGCTGTTTAACATTGTTAACTGGAGAGTATTAGTCATGACTGATAATATAAAATTTATTCATACTGCTGATTTGCATCTGGGGCGACCTCTTAGCAGCGGGAAAAAGCCTCCTGAGAGGTTGAGGAATATATTTAATAATGCCGGTTATAAAGTTTGGGAAAATATTTGTGAACTGGCAATAGACCAGGAGGTCGAATTTGTGTTGGTTTCTGGAGATTTATATGATCGAGAAGCCAGATCTGTCAGGGCCAGCAGAAAATTTATTGAGCAGTGTAAACGGCTGGAAAATGCGGGGATAAATGTATATGCAATTTATGGTAATCATGATCCTTTGGGTAGAAAGAAAGAGCTTTTTCCCCTGCCGCAAAATGTATATTTTTTTTCCAGTGAAGAAGTGGAAAACTTATCACATAAAACCGCAAATAGTACTGAGGGACCTCCGGAAGACGAGGCAAAATTGGTTGAAATAATGGGGCAATCTTATAGGTCCAAATTTGAGTCGCGGAAGATGTATACTTATTATACTTCTCAGGAAAGAAGTTTGTTTAAGCTGGGACTTTTGCATACTCAACTTGATCCCGATAATAAGAGATATGTGCCGGTGTCCCGACAGGATTTGAGAGCTAAAGAAAATATAGATTATTGGGCACTGGGGCATATTCACCAACCAGAAGTTTTACATACAAATTTACCTGTAATATTATATCCGGGTATTCCTCAGGCCCGAAATATAAAGGAAACCGGAATAAAGGGTTGTTTCCTGGTGGAATTAACGGCCGGGAAATCGCAGAAAAGGATTAAAATAAATTTTGTTCCTCTATGCGAGGTGGTTTTTGCTCAGGTGAAAGTTGATATTAGCAGAAATAAGATATTGAAAAATAGCAGTGAAAATTTAAGGCAGGGCGATGAAGAATCTCTGCAGAATTTGACGGATCTAAAGAATCTTTTAGCAAATGAAGCCGAGCAGTTTTTACAGAGAGATTTAAATTCGCGCATTAATTTTTCCGGCAGTGAAAAAGTTGACATAATAACTCCCCCAAAGGGCTGCGAAAAACCAAAAGGTTTTGTCGTCCGCTGGCTTGTTACCGGTCATAACTCTATTCATGAATTGATTGCGCAAGACAGAGACAACGTGGAAAAAGAATTGGCCAGACAACTTAACAGAGCTTTCGCCGCCTCTGGCCAGGAACCATTCCTCTGGACACATTCACTTCGGTTTCGCACCTCGCCTGAACTGCCCGACAGAGAAGAAATTAAAAATAATGAGTTATATGGAGAAATTAAATCTGTGCTGGAGGAAATTAAAGGTGATGAGAATTTGAAAAAGTCCCTTATAAATGAATGGGGTGAAATATGGCAGGGATCTTCGGAACCGGAAGATCGTAGAAATGACAGATTTTATCCGGATGAGGAAACAATAGAGGAAATTTTACAGGCAGCCCATGAGCAGATCATTACTCACCTTTTTTCCGCTGATAAATAAGTCGAAGCATTTTTTTGCATATAAAGGGGTCCTATATATGATAATTAAAAATATCTATCTGGGAGATTTTGGTGTATTTCAAAATGAAAATTTATCTGATATTAATTCCGGGATTGTGGTCATAGGTGGAGGCAATCGCGCTGGCAAAACTACTTTTATGCAAATTTTAAGGCACCTGAGTTATGGTTTTCCCCGGGATGGCAGTCTACCTTCACCTGCTGATGAATATCATGTAGAGGCTGATTTGCAGCAGGAAGCAGAATCTGACAGCAGAGAATTTAATTCAAACCAAAACAGCTATCATCTAAGTATTAGAGGCTACGCCAGCCCTAAATTGTCTTCCTCATCTCTTTCCCGGGGAGATAATAACTCTCTGGATATAACAGCTGCTGATCTTTATAATAATCTTGATAAATTCACCTATCGTCAGTTATTTACAATTAGTCTCAATGAACTGAAAAAATCACCAGGTGAAATTTCTGGCAGGAAAGAGGAAGATCGTTTATATTCTGTACTCATGGGCGCGGGGCTGGCCCAGATTATGGAGCTGCCCCAAATTGCCCGTTATTATTTCCGCAGGGCAAAAGATATAGGGGGTAAACTTGGTGATCCTGCTGTGGCCGGTTTTGCCCCTTATCAGGAAAAAATTGCAGCAGCTGAAAATAAAAAAGAGGAAGGGCTTAAAAGAGTTGCCGAATATTTAGAAACAGAGAAAAAAATTGCAGAAATTAAAGAGGAAATTGGTGACATTGAAAAAAACATAGGAAGCAGGGGTGAAGAGCGAATTAGACTGGATGTTTTGAAAAATAATTATGATAATTTTAGTCGTTTGCTAAAACTGCAGAACAAGCTTAAACAGCACCAGGGTTTTGACCTATCTTCCGATAAGTTTACTCCGGAGAGAAAATTACAGGCTGAAAATTTACTGCAAAAGTTTAATAAGGTTAAAAATAATTATCAGGACAAATTGAGTGAATTTCAGGCAGGAGTTAGCAGGGAAAGGGTGGATGAAATCTGTTCTAAATTTCTGTCCTGCAGTTCCGGGCTGGAAAATTTTGGAGAGAGACTTTCCGGACTGCGCAATAAAACAGAAAATTTTCTGGAACTCAGAGAGAAGCAGCAAAAAGATTATCGGCAGCTGCAGTTAGAAGCGGGGGAAATAAATGAGAAATGGGAGCAGCATCTTTCCCGTCTGGATTCGGTCAGGACAGATGAGATTTCCCGGGGAGAGCTGCTGGAAAAAATAGATGAGGCCAAAAAACTGAATAATAAATTGAAAGATAAGCAGGAAAAAAAGCAGGAAGTAAAAAGACAGATCAAAGATTTAAATCAGCAAAAAGAGGAATTAAAGGATGTAACTTTCCGCCGGTCTTATCGTTTATCGATTTTGGGTGTGGGATTATCATTTATTGCCGGAGCTGCAGTCAGCTGGCTGGATTTGATGATTGGAGCTTTAGCCGGTGGAGCTGGTCTGATTTTAACTTTTATGTTTTTTATTACTCGCTTTCAGCAGGCTAAAAATATCAAGAAAAGAAAACACTCTTTACAAAAAGAGTTTAAATCCCGACAACAGGAGCTGTCGAGTTTAAATCAGGAACTGGATGGACTGGAAGAACAGATAGCCAGTATAGAAAAAACAATGAATAACTACCGACGTCAACTGGGGCTTGGTAAAGATACAAATCTGGATCTTATCAAAGATTATTTCAATTCTCTGCGTAATATAAAAAGAAGATATAGAGAATGGCAGCTGCAGCAACAGACATTAAGAAAAAAACGTGAAAACCTGGAGAAAGAGCTTAATGAGCTGCGAGAACTTATTTTAAAGCTCAATAAAGAGTTTACTGCTTCTGTTTTTGCTGTGCCTGAACCTGAAAATTTAATTGCAAAAAGCCAGCAGCTTTTTTCTTCGCTGGAAAGAGCTCAGGAATATCTAAGACTGGCCCGAGAATTTGCGACTGCCCGGGAGAAAATGAACAGAGTAGAAAAAGAGATTGGGGAATTTTTTTCTGGCGGAGTCAATGAGACTTTTGAACAGGGTGAAAATTTACAGCAGCAGTTGCAAAATTATATAAAGCGGGTGAATTTATGTCAGGAGTACAATGAATTAGAAAGAGATCTGCTTAATATTCAGAGGCGCATAATTGAAGCTATGAATTCGGCAGATAGAATCAGAGAAGCTTTTTTAAATGCAGGTTCAAATGATGACTATCATGAGAACAATGAGAATTGCGATTTAATTCTTGATGATTTAAAAGGAGAAGAGAAAAAATTATTAAACATATTTTCCCGTTTTTATAATGAATATACATCTGCTGAGGAGGTCAATGATGCTTATCAGGAAGTGTCAGCAGTTCTGGAAAAATTGAAAGATCGTTTAAATAACAAAAAAGAGAGACTGCAAAATTTAAAGGATAAGAAAAATAACCTGGCTTCTCCTGATAAAATAGAGGAGGCTCATGCTTCTCTGGATGAGGCGCGGACTCAGCTGAGACAATTGGCGGAGAAATATGCTATAAATCGCAGTATATCATTTATTTTGCATAAAGTTAGAGAAAGATTTATAACCAGAGCGGAAGATGAATTACTGGAACCAGCAAGTGATATGTTGCGAAAAATGACCGGAGGAGAAATTGAAGAAATATTTCCCGCAGAGGACCTGGAAGAAAAAGATTTTGCGGCTGTTTTATCTCAGGGGGAAAAACATGAGAGTGTAGAAACTTTAAGCAGAGGAACCAGAGAGCAGTTGTTTTTAGCAGTTAGGTTGAGCCGGATCAAGGAGATTGATCCTCCTCTGCCGGTGATTTTAGATGATTCTCTGGTAAATTTTGACCGCAATCATCTTAGTTCGGCCGCTCAGATTCTTTCTCAGCTTGGGCAAAGTCATCAAATATTTCTTTTGACCTGTCATCCTCATCTGGTAAAATACATTCACAATAGCACTGGATCTGCCCAATACTGGCATTTAGAGCAGGGAGAATTTACCAGGACAGATGCTGAAAAATTAAGAAATACGCTTTCTAATGAATCTTGAACTTTATATACTAAAGAATTGTTAATTAGGCTGGAAATCAATGTATATAGTGCTTACATATAATATGATAAATTAGAGGTAAATTAGCATAGAGTTCAGGGGAAAATATAAAATCTTCGGAAATGGAGGAAACCGACATGGACAAAAATCAATTTTTGCTGCTTAAAAATTGTTCCGTTGTGGATCCTGAAAGTGACGGGCAAAACAGGGAAGAAAATGACTACAGGCGGAAAAAAGAAGAAATTTTGCTTGCAGCTGATAACATAGTGGCTCGCGAAGAGGAGATAAATTGTAATAATTTACCGGGGTTAAAGGTTATCAATACCAGGGACAAACTTATATTGCCGGGATTTATAGATAGTCATGTGCATATCACTGGAGGTGGAGGTGAGGATGGATTTTCTACACGCACACCACCTCTTAAGTTAGAACAGGCAGTTAAAGGGGGAGTAACAACACTTGTAGGCTGTCTGGGTACTGATGCCAGTACGAGAAGTATGAGAAATCTGCTTGCTAAAGCCCGGGGTTTACAGGAAGAAGGCATATCTGCTTATATATATACCGGGTCTTATCAGTTTCCAATTCGAACTTTGACTGGTGCAATAGATGATGATTTAGTTTTCATAAACGAAATTTTAGGTCTGGGAGAAGTTGCTGTTGCTGATCATCGTTCTTCTCATCCATCTTTGCAGGAATTTATAAGGGCAGCGTCTCATGCACGTAGAGGAGGTATGCTGGCTGGAAAAAGCGGACTTGTAAATATTCATATTGGAGGGGGAGAAAGTGGGTTTGAATTTCTGGAAAAAGTAGTTGAAAAAAGTGAAATACCCCGTCAGCAATTTCTTCCCACACATGTAAATCGTTCTGAGAAAGTGCTGCAAGCTGGTTTAGAATATGCTAGAAAAGGAGGTTGGTTGGATTTCACTACTTCGGGAAAAGATGCGGCTGATGATAAAAACGGTGCTATAAAAATTTTGCGGGCAGCCCAAAAGGCAGATGTACCTTTAAATCGACTTACATTTAGTTCAGATGCTCAGGGAAGTTTACCCGAATTTGATTCCCGGGGAAATTTCCAGGGTCTAACAGTGGGGAGTGTGAGTTCTCTCTTTGCTCAATTGCGCGGGGCGGTATTACAGGAAGATTTTGATCTTTCTCGGATTTTATCTATGATTACCACCAATCCAGCCAGAATTTTGGGTCTTTCCGATAAAAAAGGCCATATTAAGCCAGGATATGACGCTGATTTAGTTCTTGTTGATGAAAATACTCTGGAGATAACCGGAGTTATTGCTCGGGGAAAGATTATGATGAGAGAAGGGGAAGTACTGCAAAAAGGCACTTTTTCCTGATAGCAAAAAAAATGAAAAAGATAATAAAAAAAGAGAGGGGAGATTTTGTAAGATAGACAGGCAATCTTCCCCTTTTTGGTGTTTAGCAAAACTAACATTCACTGCTGCTCCCGGAAATTTTTTATCTATCTGAAACCATTTCAGCTATAATTTTTCCCATCTGCTTACATTCAGAAAGAACTCTTTCATTGGGATCACCTGTGCTAACCGGACCGTAATGGGCAAAATCATAAAAACCTCTTACAGTCATTCCATGTACCAGCATAGCTTTGATAATACTCATACAGGTGCTTTCTGAACCGCCTCCCGGGGTTCCACAGGAGGCAAAAGCGGCTCCAACCTTTCCGCTTAAATCCCCATGTATTTTAATACTCTCATCGAAAAAATCTTTCACCGGATTGGCCATAATTCCATAATAAGTTGGTGATCCTATAATTATCCCTTCGTAATCAGACAAATTTTTAGGATCAAAATTTTCAACTGAAGCTAATTTCGTTTCCACTTCATAATCACTATTCCTGGCTCCTTTTTCCACAGCTTCGGCCATTTTTTCCGTATTGCCAGTTTTGCTGTAATAGAGCACTGTTAATTTACTCAAAAGAAATCCCCCCTAATAGCTTTTGTATTGTTTTTGCAGAGCTATTCTTCTTTTTAATGTGCCTGCATAATGGCCCAGATGTAATTTACCAGTAGGTCTATCTCCAGTTAAAATAATCTTTTGTTTTGAACTGTTCATTTTTTCACCAGTTTTCTTATTTTATTATAACACATGTAAAAAATTATTTATAGATTTATCAAATGTTTAAAATCAAGTAATATACTAAATTTTATTTTGCTTAAATATATCACAACAAACACGGGTATGCAAATTTCTGCGTCTAAAATAAAGTTTGAGATTTATATAGGTTGAATAAGCTGCGGGTAAATAGTATAGTTAATTATAAAGGTAATATTTTTGTCAGCAATTTAATGTATCGCAATTACAAATGTAATTTATATATAGCGTTTTTAAATTATATTTTTAGAGAAGATTCGCTAAAATTTGGGGGGATTTTATGAAGGAGTTAATAACAAATCCACAGGTAGAAATGAATAAGGTTAAAATTACTGGTATTCCGGCTCTTGAATTTATTCCATCTTCACAGGTTGAAAGGGGATTGATATTTTATCATGGTTGGTCTTCCTGCAAAGAAAATCAAATTTTTAGGGCCAGTACTTTAGCCAGTTATGGTATGCGAGTTCTGGTTCCTGATGCTGAATTTCATGGTGAACGGGGTGAAATTGATTATGATGATGAAGAAACCCTGGAGAAATATTTTTTCCCTATTTTGATAAATTCCTGTAGAGAATCAGCTGGTCTGATCAATTATTTGGAAAAAAAGCTGGGGAATCAGTCCTTCGTTGGAGTTATGGGTCATTCCATGGGAGGATTTATTGCCAGTGGTGTAATTACTTCATATGATAGAATAAATACGATGATAAATGTAAATGGGTCCTGTGCCTGGCTAAAAACCAGAAATATTTTGCTTGAGCATCATAATTCCGCCAACAGAACCCCGGAGAACTTAAACATAATTGATCTGGGGGAAAAACAGATTGATTTAAAGCGTTATGACCCTTATTATAATATTTCACAATTGAATCAACGTCCAATATTAATGCTGCATGGTGAAGAAGATACTTCTGTACCCTTTGCTGCTCAAAAGTACTTTTATGAGAAAGCCCGGGAGCATTATGATTCGGGCGAAAATATTAACCTGGAGACTTATGAAAATTTAAATCATTATTTTACTACCGGAATGCTGGAAGAGTGCATAACCTGGATGAGAAGCAAAAGTTAAATCAACAGGAAAACTTAATTGTGGGGGTGAAAAATGTGGAGTTGTTAGTTGCGATCATCGAAAATTCTGAAGATATTAATCCCATTCTTGATAGTTTTTTTGAAGAAGATATCCCGGGGGCAACTGTGATTGACAGCAGGGGAATGGGACATATGATTGCTGATCACACTTC
This sequence comes from uncultured Halanaerobiaceae bacterium, assembly GCA_964403065.1. Taxonomy (GTDB): domain Bacteria; phylum Bacillota; class Halanaerobiia; order Halanaerobiales; family Halarsenatibacteraceae; genus Halarsenatibacter. The sequence continues at coordinate 20,125 of CAYOFJ010000001.1, forward strand.
TATATTTTCTCGTTTTACCGATTTGACCGGGGGGGAAGGTACTTCCAAACACAATAATGTATTATTTACAGTAATCGAGGAGGAGGAAAAGCTTAATAGGGCTAAAGAGATTATTAAATCTATTGTGGGAGACTTAGATGAACCGGATACCGGTCTGATATTTACTTTGCCGGTCAGCAGTATAGAGGGTTTTGGCACTCATTTAACTGATTAGATCTAAAGGTGCAGGAATTTAAACAAAAAATTTGCCAGATTGGGGGATTTTATATATGGCTTACCGCAAGCTTACAGATAATGTCGGTTATATAACCGGAGCGGTAAATATTGGTGTTATAAACACGGGTGATGGTGGAGTAGTTTTAATTGACAGTGGTCTGGAAACACGGGTAGCGAAAAGGATTTTAAAAACTCTGGAAGGGGAAAATTTATTTCCTCTGGCGGTAATAAACACTCATGGTCATGCCGATCATTGTGGTGGTAATGCATATTTAAGAGAGGAAACTGGGCTTGATATTTATGCTTCATCTCAGGAAACTCCAATTATAGAAAATCCCTGGCTGGAGCCCCAGTATCTATTTTCTGGTGCTGAACCGATTTCTGCCTTAGAAAATAAATTTTTGCAGGCTGAGCCTTCCCGGGTCGATCAGCAAATTGAATTGGCGAAAACCCGGGTGCAAATCCAGGGCAGCGAACTTGAAATAGTACCACTGCCAGGTCATTCTCCCGGACAGATAGGAGTAGGATATGAAGGAGTATTATTTACAGCTGACAGTTACTTTTCTTTGCAGGTTTTGAATCGTCATCCCCTGCCATTTTTAATGAATGCCGAAAAATTTTTAGAGACTCTAAATTTTCTGGAAAATAGTGATTATGATATTTATCTTTCTTCACATGGCAACCCTCAGGAAAATATTACAGAAATTATTGTTAATAATAGAGAACGGGTAAAAAATATAATAGATTTTATCAGCAGAAATTTACAGAGAGAGCAGGAAACCCGAGAGCTGGTAGAACAAGTGCTAAACCATTGGGAGATAGAAACTGAGGACGTACAGGGATATTGTCTAAATCGCACTATAATTTTAGCCTGCTTGAGTTATTTATGTGAAAATAATAGTTTTCAGGTGCATGCTTCCAACCAGGGGCTTTTCTGGCAAAATAAGGAATAATTGCTCTTTAAATTATTTATATGATTAATTTTAATTAATTGCGTCTGTAACTTAAAACACCTTTAGCTATCAGGTTTGTTAATAGAGCAGCCAGTAACATTTCGGGAATTCCCTGAACTATTCCAGTTACAAGGGCTGCTTCAGCAGGCAGATAACCCCGCAAAACTGTAAGGCCCAGTACACCGACGGTATTAACTGCTGTTCCTGCTGCGCCAGCAGCCAGAAATCCGGCATTTTCATTTTTATTTTTAAGTGAGCGATAAACATAATAAGCAATCACACCAATTAACAATCGGGGTAGAATAGCAATAGTAGGATCTGCAAAAAATGGAGTGGAAGCTCTGGTAAAGCTGAAAACTCCGAAAATTAATCCTATCAGAAGTCCCACCAGTGGACCTTCAAGTACTGCACCCAGAATAGCGGGCACATGCATGATAGTAGCATGTGCAGCTGGGGTAGGAACCGGGATAAATCCCAGGCCGGTTGCTCCCAATACAATGGCAACAGCTCCCAGCATACCTGCCACAACTATTTTTCTGGTGGAAAATTCCCAGGCTCTAATCTTGCTATCTGTTTGCATTTTTATACCTCCTGACTGGCATTATTATATTATACTTACATACAAGAAGCAAGAGTTAATTTTGTCGTTTTATTCACCTAATTTTTGCAGTAAAACATTTTTCTTTTTATCACTTTTTATTATCTTAACAGGAAAATTTTTTTCAATCCAGTTCATGGTTTCCCAGCTGTAAAAAGTAATGTGTGTGTCGTCTTTACGATAATTCCACTGTCCTAACTTTTGCGGCCCGGGATGCAGAGAAGTCATCAATGCCAGATATTTATCTGGTCTGAGTAAATCCAGCAATTTACGGATTTCTTGAGCCGGCCGGGTTAAATGTTCGAAAACTTCCGTAGAGGTTATCAAATCATACTGATTTTTCAGGTGTTTTTCTCCGGGGAAAAAATAAGGGTCATAGATATCAACTTTTATACCTTCTTCTTTCAACATTGCTGCCAGTACCGGTCCGGGGCCACAGCCAAAATCCAGTGCCGTAGTAATTTTAGATTTATAGGGTTTGATATAATCTGCAATAAAATCTTCAAACATGCTTACATAACCACTGGTAGCAAAAGTATTATCGTGTTCCAGGTATCTCTGTCTTTCTTTTGAGGGGGGAGGCATTTGATTAGCCGGCAGAAATATCAAATCACAGCTGCCACAGTGATAATAATTGCCTTTTTGTAGATTTTTTCCTTCCAATTTATTCAGATTTTTTGCCCTGCATAATCTACATTTCATCTATTCTCACCCTTTTTGTTATCTTAACACATCTTATATTTATAAAGCAAAATTTAATTCCGGCTATAAAAAAATTAATTTTTAAGTATATCGACTTAAAAAATATTTGATTTTGTTTTATAATTATTGAACAGATAGAGTTTAAATATAGAGTAATAATTATGGGTTGGAGGGTTTTATGTGAGTGAGCAAACACAATTTTCTCGGGAGAAAGCTGATCGCATTCTATTTTTGCTGGGCATAACCTTATTTTTGAATGGTCTGGGCAGTGGAATAGCTTTTCCTATAATTCCCCTGCTGGGACCGATTATTGGGGTATCACCGTTTTTCATAAGTATGATCATCTCCGGCAACAGAATTTCGCGGGTCATTTTCAATACGGCTATAGGTGAACTCGTGGATAGATACGGCTGTCGCAAACCGCTTATTGGTGGTATGTTACTTAAAGCATTTAGTGTAGTAGGGTTTGTAACTTCAATACATAGCCCTGTTATTCCCGGGCATCTATTTTTTATTTCTAGATTCTTTTATGGAATTGGTTCCGCCATGGGATTTATCACCATATATGCTCTGATGTTTCATCTTACCGATAAAACCAATAGAGGCAGCAGAACTGCTTATATTCGCACGGCCGGTTTATTTGGGCTTCCTGCCGGTTTATTTTTAGGGGGATTAATTTCTGATTATTTTGGATATAGTGCTGCTTTTATTTTTTCAGCCCTGCTGCTTTTTGTTTTTACCTTGCTTGCGTATTTTTTAATTCCCCGGGATATGGAAGCGACTCCGGATACCTCCATTGTAGGGCCCGTAAAAGCTGTGAAACTGGCCCTTTCTGATCACAGAGTGCTAAAAATTTCTGCTGCCAATATGCTGGAATGGTTTTCTGTTCAGGGGGTTTTTCTTTCCACCACAGCTCTTTATGTAGAAAATTACGGAATAAATCTTTTCGGGCTGGGAGCAGAAGGTATGAGTGGTTTTTTAATGGGGGTCATGATGTTCACTAAAGGACTTTCCACATTTATTCTGGGCAGATTTATTGATCAGGCAGAAACCAGGACAATTTTTAGTATAATAGGAGCTGTAATGGGAGGGGCTGCCTTTACGATCTGGGCTTTAACTCCTTCTTTAGCCATGGTTATAACAGGTCTTCTGCTTTTAGGAACCTGTTCCGGCATAATGAGCAGTCCCTTACTGACTTTACTGGGTGATGTTTCTCACCCTGAACTTCGGGGGCGGACTCTGGGAATTTACAGAGTATTTGGAGATATGGGTGGAATGTTAGGGCCAATTTTTGGAGTGAATATGGCTGAAGCATTTGGATTTTCCGCTACCTATTTGTTGATTGCAGCTATTATGATGGTAATTTTATTTCTCGTTCTTTCACTTTATCGTTCTGAACGACAAACCCAGCAGAAAGCTGTCAATAAAGGTGAAAAAGCCGGTGGTTTTAAATAGATATAAATTCTGCAGAAAATATTTTTGAAAGTCAGCGAATTTTTTAAAGTTGTTTTTAGCATGATAATTTGTTATAATTTCAAAAACCTTAGTACTTTGGTTCAGAAATACAGACATATCTTCAGCGCCGTATTTAAAAGCACTATATATGGCTGGCAAGTTACAATAGCGCAAATATTAATACAAAGAGTATGAAGGAGTGGAATAAAATTGCATTTATTAGGAAATATGGACATAAGTGACCAGGGAATACTTCAAATAGGGAATGTGAGCGCGCTAGAATTAACTAAAAAATTTGGCACTCCCCTGCTGGTACTGGATGAAGAGGAGATAGAAGAGAGGGCAATAGCTTATAAGGAAGCCCTGAAGGAATATTATCCCGGTGATTTTCAGATTTTGTATGCCAGCAAAGCTTTTGCCAACAGAACTTTATTTAAAATGATGGAAAGTCAGGGGTTCGGTCTGGATATTGTTTCGGGAGGAGAGCTTTATAGGGCTCAAAAAGCTGATTTCCCTGCCGGAAAGATCTATTTTCACGGTAATAATAAAACTCCGGAAGAAATCGATAAAGCTCTTGCCAGTAAAATTGGTGGTTTTTTTGTTGATAATTTTCAGGAAGCTTCTTTATTAAATCGAAAAGCTGCTGAATTCAATCAACGGGTGGAGGTTATGATCAGGATTAAGCCCGGTATAAGTGCTCATACTCATGAATACATGATGACCGGTCAATTGCATTCTAAATTTGGGGTGGGTATAGAAAATGGCCGGGCATATAATCTGATTGAGGAAATCCTGGATTATGATAATCTACAGCTGACAGGTCTTCATGCCCATATAGGTTCACAAATATATGAAACTGAGGCTTTTGAAAAATTGGCAGATATTATATTCACTTTTATGGATGATGTAAGAGATAAAATGAATATGAAATTTTCCCGAATTAATTTAGGGGGCGGTTTGGGAATTAAACAGGCTGAAAAAGATCCTGAAATGTCAATTACCGATTTCATAGCTCTTTTATGTGAAAAGATAAATAGACAGGCTGAAAAATTCAATTATCCTCTGCCAGAGCTTATTTTAGAGCCCGGGAGATCAATTATTGGAACAGCAGGAACTACTCTTTATACGGTGGGAAATATAAAAAAAGTGGATGAAAGTAAAAAATATATTTCTATAAATGGTGGTATGACCGATAATATCAGACCTTCACTATATGATGCTGAGTATAGTGCTTTTCTGGCCAATAAAGCTGACACAAGTCCTGAGGAAGTTGTCACTGTAGCCGGGAAATGCTGTGAAACTGGTGATATTTTAATTGAAGATATAGAACTTCCTGTAGCTGAGCCGGGAGACGTTCTGGCCGTTCCCGCCACCGGAGCATATACGTATGCTCTGGCCAATAATTACAATGAAATACCCAGGCCTGCTGTAGTGCTGGTAAAGAACGGAGAAAGCAGAGTTATTGAGCAGCGTGAAACTTATGAAGACCTCATCAAACGAGACACCATACCTCCAAAATTTCAGGAGTGATTTTAAAATAACACTTGTTAAGCAGGGTATATATTTGATAAAATAATCGTGGTAAATAGAATGCTGCATTTTTTGCTCACGAAAAAATAGTTCAGGGCAAAGGAGGAATTTTTATGAATGTTAATAATGAAGGTGACAGGATAAAAAGTGCTTATGAAAAAGCTATGGAAAGAGCAGAAGAGATGGCTGAAGACACAGACAGTGGTGTTGATTATGCTCGGCGAGAGGAAATAAAGCCAATACTGAGTAAGTTTTTCCGGGAGGAAATTGATTCGGATGAATTATGGCAGGAATTTTCCGAAAAAGGTGAAGATGAATTGAAGACAGCCCAGAAAATGATTATAGATACACTGGGATTAAATTCCAATGATGAAGAGATAGAGAAAAGAAAACAGGGACTTTTAGCCCTGGAGGATCTGAAGGGAAATGCTCAGGTGAGTTCCGTGGAGAGAACTATGGATGAAGTCTCCCGGGTTATACAGCAGTACAATACGGAGCAGGAACGACTGCGTGATAAACTCAAAGATATGCTGCAGCGTCAAATGCAGCAGCAACAGGGTCAGATGAATGCCAATGGTGGTCCCATGCAGATGGCTCAACATCTTGATGAGGAAACCAGACGCCGGATTGCTCAAACCCGCGAACAGATGGAAGAAAAGTTTCAGGAGCAATGGGACCAGGTTAAAAATAAGCTGATGAGCGCTCTCGATCTTGAACAATAATAAAGGCCTTAATTTAATACCAGGGACGGTGTAATTTTTATGATGGGATTGGGGAAATTATTTGATAAAATGACCAGGGCGGATATAATCCTGGTTGCTGTAGTGTTCGTACTGTCCCTGGTCGGTATATTATTTCCTGCTCTTTATTCTCCTGAATATGAAGATTTGCAGCTGGTAATTGAACAGGGCGGGGAAGAAATACTGCGGCAGGATCATCCCTATCAGGAATCGGGAATTCAGGAAGTAACGTTCACCTGGGAAGGTGAAAAATATACTGCCCGCCTGGAACATGATGGTGGCCGGGTGCGTTTACAGCGTCTGGATCGAGATGTCGTACCTTTGCCAATACATGTTGATATGGGCTGGATAGAGAGGCCGGGTGAGATGATTGTAGCTCTGCCCGTACAGATGGTGGTAGAGTTGGAAGGGGAAACAGGAGAAAGAGAACTGGATGGTGTGTCCGGTACTCATAATTAATGAGGAGAGGGAAGATGTCTTTAGTTGAGGATCTAAATAGAGCCAAACAGCAATTGATCACCCAGAATCATTCTCTGGTTCTGGTTAAAGATGATAATATATTGTTTACGGGAAAGCGTTCGGGTATTCTCGATTTATGGAATGTTTATGAAAATCAGCCGGATTTACTTGTTAAAACTGCAGCAGCCGACAGAGTTATAGGGAAAGCTGCAGCTATAGTGATGGCTGCTGGTGATATTAGTGCCTGCTATAGCCAGGTTATGAGTGGAGGAGCGGAAAAGATTTTTCGCCAGCAGGAAATAATTTATGAAACTGATATGAAAGTTCAGGCGATAAAAAAGCCGGACACTGGAGAACTTTGTCCCCTAGAAAAAATCACAAATGATATTGATGATTTAGAGCAAGGGATGTCAAAAATTTCTCAATTTATGAAGGGTTAAGGAGCTGGAAGGGAGGAAGAAAGTGGCTTTTTTTACTTCTGATTTAATTATTAGAGTAATAGCTGTGCTGGCGGGCATGCTTTTAGCCAGGTTTTACGTTACTGATAGAGTAAGCCATCTAAAAGCTATTTTACAGGCTCTGGCAGTATTACTGCTGGGTTCAATATTAATTACCGCTTTTAACTGGTTGGAAATTCCTCAATTAATTGTAGATGCAGTAGATTTGATAATTGCTTTTGCTGCTGGCTGGGCTTATGGGCGTCATCGTCTTGACACCAGTCTTTTTAGTCGTGACTGATTTTGCGTCAGGCTGATATATCCTGAGCCGGGATGTGAATTTTCGGCCCAGGAGTTGTTCCGCAGTTTAAAAATTTTTTGTTATCATATCGCTCCAGGATTTGTTCTCCTATATCTGTCGAGCAAAATAAAACTGGATACAATTTAACCAACTTTTTTGTAAGAGAACTAAAGATTTTAGATGAAGTTTAATTAATTTTTCTGAAGACGAACTAACAAAAATGAGTTATTATCTAAAGTACAGGAGATATAAGACGATAAAGCGATTCTTTAAATTTCATATTCCAGCCCCGTGAGGCGTAAATTTCCGGAGTGACTTCCTGAGAATGCTGAAGGTCCTGACGAAAAATGTCTGCCAGCTGTGCTGAAATATTGTGATCATAAATAAACGCATTTATTTCAAAGTTGAGTTTGAAGCTGCGCACATCCATATTGGCAGTTCCCACTGTCCCGATTTTTTCATCTATAACCATCATCTTACTGTGTAAAAAGCCTTTTTCATAACGAAAGCAGCGGGCACCGGCTTCCAGCATTTCTCCTACAAAAGAATTATTGGCTGCATAAACAAAAGGATGATCAGGTCTGTCCGGTATCATTATTTTTACATCTACACCTGTTTGAGAAGCTATTTTTAAAGCCTCCAGCATTGGTTCATCAGGAATAAAATAGGGAGTTTGTATATAAATTGATTCTGAAGCGCCGTAAATCATTCTCATGAATAATGCTTTAATTTCCTGGGCTTCTGAGTCCGGTCCACTGCTTACAATTTGAACTCTTGCTCCGCCTTTCTCTTCCTTGGGTGGGAAATACTTCTCTTTTTTCATCAAGTTCTCTCCTTCAGCAAAACTCCAGTCCAGCAGGAAACGGTGCTGAAGACTGTCAACACTTTCTCCTTTTATCTGCAGATGTGTATCCCGCCAATCACCAAACCTTTGAGATTCTCCAATATATTCTATTCCTACGTTAATTCCACCAATATAACCCTGTTGACCGTCAATAATTATATTTTTGCGGTGGTCACGATAATTGAGATCCAGTAAAAAAGGAGCGAATTTTACCGCTTTTCCCCCGGCTGAACGCAATTTTTCCAGCAGATAGTCCGGAAGATTTCGACAGCCCATGCGGTCATAGAGCAGTCTAACTTCTACACCCTGGCTGGCTTTATGAGTTAAAATGTCAAACAACTCCTTGCCCAGCCAGTCACCATTTATGGCATAATAATTTATATGAATAAAATTTTCTGCTTCCCTTAGATCCTGAAACAGGTCCTGGAATTTTTCCCGGCCATTGGTGTAAATTTTAATTTTATTGTAACCAACCAGAGCCGGAATTTTGCTCTGCAGTCCCAGCTTTATAATATTTTTTTCCAGATCATCTTTACCCTGACCGGGATCTTTAGGAGCAAATGAGTTGTTTCCATTCATGGAGATCATTTTTTTACTGTCATGTTTCTGTTTTTTCTGAAAATATCGGCGTTTACGGGGAGAAAGGCCAAAAAATAGATAAACTAAAAAACCCACCAGAGGCAGTAAAGCTAAAATAAGTACCCAGGCCCAGGTAGAAGAAGGATCCCGTCTTTCAAAAAAGATTAAGATGATGATAAATATTAAATTTAACCCCAAAATAAGAAGAGGAAGTATAGTAAATTCCATAAATTATTTCCTTTCCAAAGACAGAAGAGTTTCCCGTATCACATTGCCCTATAGCTTCCCTTTAATAAACGTTAAGCAGCTATATTTTACATTTATTAAAACAGCGGTCACTAAATAATTAAATATCAAACCTAAATTTCCTCTATAATCCTGGAAGTTCTATAATTATCTGAAAAAAGGCAAAAATTAGCTAATGAGAGATTTTTGTGATAAAATGTACCCGAAAGCAAAATATGTGGCAAATAATAGATATCTTTCAAGGAGGCGATATAATGTTTATTGATTTACTTAAAGAGAGAAGGAGTATAAGAAAATTTACTGAGGAAGAAGTTGAAGGTGAAAAAATACAGGCGATTATTCAGGCAGGTTTACTTTCTCCCACTTCCCGCAATAACCAGCCCTGGCAATTTGTACTTGTCGATGATGATGAACTGCTGCAGAAATTGGCTCAATCTAAATCAGGGGGTTCCTCCTTTGTAGCTGGTGCTGATCTGGCGGTGGTTGTAACAGCTAATCCGGAAGAGAGTGATGTTTGGATTGAAGATTGTGCTATAGCTGCTACAAATATGCATAATATGGCAGCAGAGCTGGAGCTGGGTTCCTGCTGGGTGCAGATTCGCCGCAGACATACTCAGGAGGGCGAAAGCTCTGAAAAGTTTGTCCGTGATATTCTCGACATTCCTTCTGAATTGAGAGTTTCCTGTTTTCTTGCTGTAGGGCATCCAGATGAAGAGAAAGATGAATATCTCCTGGAAAATTTATCTTATAATAAAATGCATTACAATTGTTATGGCCAGGATATACCTGATTAAATTTCAGGAAAATTTTCAGTTTGCTTCTTAATATGTGTTTAAGTTACAATGACTGTGGAGGTTGATCTTTATGATCTTAACAAGACTGCTGGGGATTGTATTAAAACTGCTTAATGAAGAGAACCTGACTGCAGAACAACTGGCCGAATCTTTCGATGTTTCTGTCAGAACTATATATAAT
>CAYOFJ010000002.1:0-22516 GCA_964403065.1 uncultured Halanaerobiaceae bacterium
GAGAATCTTCGAGTTATCAGGCAGTGGGCCGGTCTTTATACTATCACCCCTGATAGACAGCCGATTATAGCAGAGGCGGAACAGGTCCCCGGTTTTTATATGGCTACAGGTTTCAGTGGTCATGGTTTTATGATAGCTCCCATGACTGCTATTATTCTGGCGGAAAAAATTACTGGCCAGGAACCCCGTATGGATCTTGATCTGGATTTAGGCAGATTTGAAAGAGGAGATCTTATTTTAGAGCCTTCGGTAGTCTGAAAAATTTCAAAATTTAACTCTAAACAAAGGAGTGATTTCATGAGTAAAAACAGAATTTTTGCCCTGGACAGACCGGAAAATGAACCTGTTCTGGATTATGCTCCTGGCAGTGAAGAAAAACAGGAACTAAAAGCTGAAATTGAAAGATTGAAAAGCCGGGAACCTATTGAAATTCCCCTGATAATTGGTGGGGAAGAGGTTAAAACAGGTGATATAGAGGAAATAAGATGCCCACACGACCATGATAAACTTCTGGCCAGGTATCATAAAGCTGGAGCAGAAGAAGCTGAAAAAGCTATAGAAGCTGCACTGGAAGCCAAAGAAAAATGGGCCGCTATGTCCTGGGAGGATAGAGTGGCAATATTTGATAGGGCAGCTGCTTTATTATCAGGTCCCTGGAGAGCTACTTTAAATGCCTCCACAATGCTGGGGCAGAGTAAGAATCCTTTTCAGGCGGAAATAGATTCAGCCTGTGAGTTAATAGACTTTTTGCGTTTTAACAACTATTATCTTAGCGAGCTTTACAGTAATCAACCTAAATCTACAACTACTGAAATTAATAAAATGGAATATAGACCTCTGGAAGGTTTTGTTTTTGCAGTATCTCCTTTTAATTTTACTTCAATTGGCGGTAATTTACCCGGGGCACCAGCTGTATGTGGTAATGTTGCCCTGTGGAAACCGGCTTCTTCGGCTGTTTATTCCAATTATTATTATTTCAAGCTGCTGCAGGAAGCTGGACTGCCAGAAGGAGTAATTAACTTTATTCCCGGCAGAGGTCGAGAAATTGGACCGGTTATTCTGGGGCATGAATCCCTGGCAGGAGTACACTTTACCGGATCAACTTCTACTTTCCGCAATATCTGGCAGGAAGTGGGCAAGAACATTGAAAATTATAATGATTATCCCCGTATAGTAGGTGAAACCGGGGGGAAGGATTTTGTAATGGCTCATGATAGTGCTGATGAAGAGGAGTTAATTACAGCACTTATTAGAGGTGCCTATGAATATCAGGGCCAGAAATGCTCGGCAATTTCCCGGGCTTATATTCCGGAAAATTTATGGCAGAATATAAAGGATAAGCTGCTGGAGCAGGTGTCAGGTCTGGCGATGGGTAAGATAGAAGATTTCACCAACTTTATTAATGCAGTAATTGATGAAGATGCTTTTGATAAAATAGCTTCTTATATAGACCATGCCAGAAAGTCAGAAGCAGCTGAAGTAATTTGTGGAGGAGAGTATGATGACAGTGAGGGTTATTTCATTGAACCTACAATAGTTCTGGCTAAAGATCCTAAATACAAATCTATGTGTGAAGAAATATTCGGTCCTGTTTTGACCATATATATTTATGATGAAGATGAATATGAACAAGCTCTGGAATTGTGTGATGAGACTTCTCCTTATGGATTAACCGGAGCAATATTTGCTAGAGATAGAGAAGCTATTGAACTGGCCCAGGAAAAGCTGACCTATTCTGCAGGTAATTTTTATATAAATGATAAACCAACCGGAGCAGTAGTGGGCAGACAGCCTTTTGGCGGAGCTAGAGCTTCGGGTACTAACGATAAAGCCGGCAGCCGCTGGAATATAATGCGCTGGTTATCCCCTCGTACTATTAAAGAAAATTTAGTTCCACCTAAAGACTATAAATATCCCTTTATGCGGGAAGAGTAAATATTTAAAAAAGTGAATTTAATAGGAGGGTAATAGGAGGAGGTCGGTAGGTTGGAATCCCAACCTACCGACCTCCTCCTATCCTTCTCCCTTATAACAATAGTATTTAAGCGAAATTGCCATTTGAAGCAGAGAATTTAATAGTTCTCAAATCAGGCTCCACAGCGCGACCAGCCACAACTTCGACAGACCACACAACCTCCGTCACTTTCCAGCTGACTTTCACATTCAGGACAGGTTCTGTCATTAACCTTAATTCCGGGTTGAAGATTCTGGGCATCAGTTACCGATTTATTTTTAGCATTATTTTTTCCATTTTCATTTTCTGCTGCCCGGGCTGCTTTCTGTTTTACTATTTCAGAATCGTGTAGAATTTCCCGGGGATCAAATTCATCTTCCACAAATTCTTCCAGAGCTCGTCCTATAGCGTCAGGGCAGGAAAGATTAAATACTTCTTCACTTATCATAGCTGCTTCACAGCGAATTCCTTTTAACTGTTCGGATACTTCTTCTAAAGCCACACCACTGCGCAGAGCTAAAGAAGCCAGTCGGCTTATAGCTTCTGATTGTGCGTGGCATCCTCCCCCTTTTCCTGTAGTAGTAAAGACCTCACATATACCTACATCATCGGTGTTTATAGTGATATATAATTTGCCACAGCCGATTTTGGTCTTTTCGGTTGTGCCAACAGTGGTTTGAGGGCGTGATCTTTTTGTGAGTCCGCCGCTTTTAGAAGATTTTCTTTTGCTTTCTTCGGTGGAAAGAACCTGTTCGGAACGACTGCCATCTCTATATATAGTAACCCCTTTACATCCTAATTCATAAGCAAGTTCATAAACTTCTTCTACCTCTCCCGGAGTGGCTTCATTACGAAAATTCACGGTTTTGCTGACAGCGTTATCTACATAATCCTGAAATGCGGCCTGAGTTTTTATGTGCCATTCAGGACTTATGTCGTGTGCTGTGACAAATATTTTCTTTAAATCCTCGGGGATTTCAGACATTTCCTGAACTGAACTCTGGCCGGCCAGCTTTTCTTTTAATTTCTCACTCATGATACCTCTTTTTTTAGCTATTTGTTCAAATACAGAATGTGTTTCTAATAGAGTATCATCCATAACATTCCTTTCATAGCAAAGTGCAAATAAAGGTTCAATACCGCTGCTGGTATCGGCTATAATGCTTATAGAGCCTGTAGGAGCAATAGTGGTAGTTGTAGCATTACGATAGGGGGTATCGTAAACACTGTCAGGAAAATTAGGAAATGGCCCGCGTTTTTCGGCGCGTTTGTGCGATTCTTCTCTGGCAGTGCTGCGGATAAATTTCATGACTTTCCGGGCTGTATCGACAGCTTTTTGACTGTTATAAGGAATTCCCATTTTTATTAACATATCGCTGTAACCCATAACACCCAGGCCAATTTTGCGGTTGTTCTGCACCATCTCTTCGATTTCTTCCAGAGGAAATTCGCTCATATCTATTACATTGTCCAAAAATCTGACTGCAATTCGGGTGGTTCTTTCTAATTTATCAAAATTTATTTCTGCTTCGCCAGGTTGCCCTTCAACCATTTTAGAAAGATTAATTGAACCCAGATTACAGGCTTCATAAGGCAATAAAGGTTGCTCCCCACAGGGATTGGTGCTCTCGATATTACCTAAAGCCGGAGTGGGATTATCTTCATTTATTCTATCCAGAAATATTATGCCGGGTTCCCCATTTTTATGTGCCATATTTACAATTAGTTCAAAAATCTCTCGGGCATTTTCCCGGCTGACTTCTTTTTCAGTGCGCGGATTAATTAAAGAATATTCTTCATCGGCTTTAACTGCTGCCATAAATTCTTCAGTTAAGGCCACAGATATATTAAAATTGGTCATACTTTCTTCATCTTCTTTGCAGGTAATAAATTCTCTAATATCTGGATGGTCTACACGCATCACTCCCATATTGGCCCCGCGTCTTTTTCCACCCTGTTTCACTGTATCAGTAGCTGCATCAAATATGCGCATAAAAGAAACGGGACCGCTGGCTACACCACCGGTGGATTTAACCCTATCATTTCTGGGTCTGATTCGGGAAAAACTAAAACCGGTTCCTCCACCACTTTTATGAATTAGAGCAGAATTTTTAATGGCGTCAAATATACCTTCCATACTGTCTTCCACCGGAAGAACAAAGCAGGCGCTGAGCTGCTGGAGGTCATTATCAGCATTCATGAGAGTAGGAGAGTTAGGGAGAAATTCTAATTCTGTCATAACATCGTAGAAATCCTGTATATCTGGTTCTAAAGGCTCATCGTATTTTTTATTGGCTTTAGCTATATTCCGTGCCACCCGGTAAAACATTTCTTCGGGAGTTTCAATAATTTCTCCGTCACTATTCTTTTTGAGATAACGTTCCTGTAAAATCCGTCGTGAGTTTTCGCTAAGTTCTACACTATCTTTTCTATTCATACTTTAAATTCACTCCTTCCCAGAGTATACTGAAATTAAATTTGGAGTTTAACATGTAAAATACCAAAAGAAAAATTTAGGTTAAATTTATTATAGAAGATTAATCTAAATTAGTAAAGGAAAATATTTTTGGGCCGAAAACTAAACTCTCACAGAAAAATTTCATGTGAGCAGAGCCTTTTATCTTTCTGGAATAAGATTTATTAGTTAGAATTATTCAGCCTGGTGTTTTTAGGCAGGTTTGACAGCATAACTTTATTTTTTGATTTTCTCTACAGCTTTTTGGGCTAAAATTTCTGCCGGATTTACAATGAGACTATCTGTGCTGAATTTTTCTAAAGGAAGCAGAGGGAGCTCCGTACAACCTGCAATAATAGCCCGGACATTTTTATTTTCCAGTTCTTTTATAGTATGTTTAATTAAGTTTTTAGTTTCCCTGTCCTTATTATTTTTTTTAATTTTATATATTGCTTCCATAACATCATTTTGTTGTTTTTTATCTGGGATAATGGGTATTAGATTTTCTTTTTTTAGTTCTTGCTGATAAATTTCCGTCTGTAATGTTCCTTTAGTGGCCATTATTCCCACGCGACTGCTGGCTTTAAACTTCTGTGAAATAAATTTTGTTGTTAAAGAGATCATATTAAGCAACGGAATATTTATCTGTTGAGAGATATCTTTGTGGTAATAATGAGCAGTATTACAGGGCATTGTTAGCAGGCTGGCGCCGTGGTTTTCCAGTTTTTTAGCCATGGAAGTCAAAACAGGCACCGGAGTTTCACCCTGTTCTAATATAGATTTGGTGCGGTCAGGAACAGCAGGATTATTATCAATTACAATTCTGATATGATCCTGATCTGAATTTGCCGGAGTATTAGCAATCACTCTCTGGAAAAAATCGGCGGTGGCTTCCGGGCCCATACCGCCTAATACACCCAGTATTTTTTGCAAAAGAAAAACCTCCTGTAGTAATAAAAAGTTTGTGGAAATAGTGAATAAAGCAGGAAAATGACTAAAAACATATAATTAATATTACAGGTGGAATTAATGAATAACAATTAAAAACAGAGACTGTAGAAATCATAGCCCAATAGAATAAAAAACTTGTTGAGGAGGAAAATAAAAATGATAACGGATAGTTTTAATTTTAATGAGGTCTTAGAACTGGCAAAAGATATTGAAGCAAAAGGTAAAGAATTTTATCAGAAGCATGCAGATAGGACTGATGACCAGGAAGCTGAGCAGGTTTTTCAGAGGCTAGCCAGTGATGAAGATGATCATTATCAGAGATTCGAGGAGATACAAAAACAATTTCAGGAAAAAACCGGTGAAAAAGATGAATATCTTAAAGATCCGGAGGTTGGTTCATATCTGGAAGCTCTGGTAGAGTTTTCCGTTTTTCCCGCTGATAAACACACCGGCAGTATAAATAGTTTGCAGGAAGTACTCGACCTGGCTATTAGAGCAGAAAAAGATTCTATTCTCCTTTATAATGAAATGAAGGAGAACAATAAAGGTGAAACCAGACAGGTAATTGAGAAATTAATAGAAGAGGAAAAGAATCATCTTATAGACCTGTTAAAATTGGATGCCGAGCTGTAAAAAATGACCGCTCCTGCTGATTATAACGAAACAAAAGAAAAACAAGGTTCACATTATATTTATATGCTGCTATGCAGTGATGACACCATTTATACTGGTTATACTATTGATCTGCAGAGGCGGGTAAAAGAGCATAATGAAGGCAAAGGTGCTGCTTATACCCGGGGGCGGACACCAGTATTGCTGGTTCACTGGGAACAGTATCAAACTAGATCTCAAGCTCAAAAGAGAGAGTATGAGATTAAACAGCTGTCCCATCAGGAAAAAGTGGCTTTAATTGCTCAGGATCAAAATCACCGATCGGACGAGGCTCGGGTTTGAGTTTAACACCAAACTTTTCATTTACTGTCTTCTGAATTATTTTCATTAGTTCCAGCACATCAAGAGCTTTAGCATTGCCTAAATTAACAATAAAACCAGCATGTTTGGGAGATACCTGAGCATCTCCCACTTTTTTTCCTTTTAATCCTGCTTCTTCTATGAGGCGGCCGGCATAATCATCTTCGGGTCTCTTAAAAGCACTACCAGCACTGGGAAAAGATAAAGGTTGTTTAAACCATCTTTTACACTCCAGGTCGGCTATACGGTCAAATATATTTTCTGGGTTATCCTGTTTGAGTTTCATCTTTACAGAGAGTGCGATTAATTTTTCATTTTGTAATCGGCTGCTGCGATAGGAAAGCTCAAGGTGTTCGGGAGGAAGTACCTTCATTTTTTCTTTTCTGCAGTCAAATATCTTAACTTCCTTGATTATATCTTTCATTTCCCCTCCATATGCTCCTGCGTTCATATAAACTGCTCCTCCTAGAGTTCCCGGAATACCACTGGCGAATTCAAGTCCGGCCAATCCCTGCCAGCCTGCAATTTCGGATAAATCAGCTAAAGCAATTCCTGCCTGGGCTTTTATGATTTCATTATTAATTTTTACATTTTCCAGATCTAATAGTGAAATTATTGCCCCGCGCACACCTCTGTCAGAAACGAGTAAATTACTGCCTGAACCTATAATATAGTAGGGAATTTCAGCTTTGTTGAGCATTTTAATTACAGAAACAGTGCTTTCAAGATTTTGAGGTTTTAAAAAAAAGTCTGCCGGTCCTCCGATTCTCAAAGTTGTATGTCTATCCATAGGTTCATTTTTTTTGGCTTTGATTTTCTCCATTTGTTTTAGCTTGCTGGTGAATTCCTCTGTGTATCTGATGTTCATTCTCAGATTCCTCCCAAAGCTCATTTTACTGCTAAATGTAAGATAAATTTACTTTTCAAAATTCTTTGGCGGAGATCTCTTCCTTCTCGATGTTTTCCATTGCCTTATTTATTAAAGATTTTATTGCAAGTTCCTTCTCAAATTCGCGGGTTTTTTGTAAATCTGGCTGGGTGACAGGTTTATCTGGAATAAAAAGAGTGCAGCAGTCCTCATAAGGCCTTGTTGAAATTGAATAAGTTTTCAGTTCCCTGGCCTGAGAGATAATATCCTGTTTGTCCACAGACAGCAGAGGTCTTAAAAGAGGCAGGTCTGCTGCCGCAGAAATAGTTTTAATGCTGGTCAGAGTCTGACTTGATACCTGCCCCAGGCTATCACCTGTGACAAGACCAGATGCTCCCTTATCTTTTCCCAGACGGGTGGCAATTCTCATCATCATTCGCCTTAATAAAGTTATAGCGTAAGAGCGGGGGCAGTCAGACCAGATTTTTTTCTGAATATCAGTTATGCTGGCGATATAAAGATCTGTGGGGCCATTGTATCTTGCCAGTACACGGGTTAGGTCTCTCACTTTTTGCAAAGCTTTTTCTCCTGTATAAGGAGGTGTGTGAAAATAAAGATTGGAAATTTTAACCCCTCTTCTAATAACCTGCCAGCCAGCCACAGGACTGTCTATACCGCCAGACATTAACAACAAGGCTTGTTCAGAAGAACCGGCAGGTAAACCGCCTGAACCTTCATATCTTTCGGTGAAAATAAATATACCGTTGTTCCTCACATCGTATTCAAGATAGATGTCAGGCTCATGTACATCCACGGAAATATCAACATCTTTTGCTTCGAAATGTTTGAGAACTTTCGCTCCAATTTTCTTATTTATTTCCATACTATTAAATGGATATTGTTTATTGGCGCGATTTGTTTTAACTTTAAATGTGAACTCAGATGACTGGCTATTTTTTTCCAATAAATTTATTCCTTTTTCAGTCATTAAGTCCAGTGAAGCGTCAGCAGGAAGTTGGATAGTAGGACTAAAAGAAACTATACCAGGAATGAATTTTAGGGTTCGAATTAGATTCTCATTTAATTTTGCCAGTTTTGTTTCGGGATGAATGAATATTCTTCCATAGGTGGTCTCGATTTTAAAATCTAAATAGGGAGTAAGGCGTCTTTCCAGGTCATCCAGTAATTCCCGTTGAAAATAAGAAAAATTATTACCTTTTAGTCCCAGCTCTCCATATCTAATAATAATAGTGCTGTACATAAAAAGTTGTTCACTCTCCTTTGCGTGCATTATAAACGATGGTGTTTCTCCCAAATAGTTGGCTGAATTTTTTTACCTATTTTCATAATGCTTATTATGGGAAGCTATGAAGCTCTGTTCTCGGGAAATTTTTTTCTACATTTAGGTTTAGTTTTCGACCGGGGAACTGACCCGGCCTGCGAAAAATTTCCAGCATCACATAGTTTCATAGCTTCCAATATTTTATAAATCCGGCCATTAAGTAAAGGTGTAAGTAACCCTTATTATACAGTATATTTAGCGATTTCACCAAATGTTTTGGAGGAGAACTTAAACGATTAATCGTTGAACAGAAATTTATATTCTTCTTTACAGGCTTTTAGCATTTTATCAATATCAGAACGGGTATTTTGGGGTGAAAAACTCACTCTGAGTGCACCTTCAATCGTGTTTTTTTCCAGATTCATGGCTTTTAATACACGACTCAAACGTTTATTTTGTGAACTGCAGGCTGATCCGGTGGAAATATATATTCCTTTCTGGCTTAAAGCATTTACCATCACTTCACCTTTTATGCCGGGAAGAGAAAAATTGATCAAATGTGGTGCTGATTGATCTACAGGAGTATTAATTATAATTTCAGGAATTGCTTCTTTGGCCTGGGTTATGAAATATTCCTGTAAATCGGCCAGAGTTTGGTTATAATTTCCCGGTTTAAAGTTAGTTGTATTTTCTAAAGCCACCTGAAGTCCAGACAATCCTGGAACATTTTCCGTGCCACTGCGCATCGATTTTTCCTGACCGCCGCCCCAAATTTGGGGGGCAATCAAATTTTTGTTTTTAATGTACAAAAAACCTGTACCTTTGGGGGCATGAAGTTTGTGGCCGCTAAAACTTGCCATATCAGCCTGCCAGAGGCCAGGTTGAGTGCAAATTTTACCCAGTCCCTGTATAGAGTCAACATGGAATAAGGGCGGATTCTTTTGATTTTTAACTATTTCTCCAATTTTCTTTACGGGAATTATAGCTCCTGTTTCATTGTTAACCTGCATAATACTTACCAGTATTGTATCGGAGCGCAGGGAAGTTTTAATATCCCGGGGATTGATAAGTCCATTTTTATCAGGAGAAATTCTGGTGACATCAAATCCTTTTTTTTCCAGATTGGTCAGGGGACGGTAGACAGATGGGTGTTCTATTTCCGTAGATATTATATGGTTTCCTTTTTGGCCGTGCCTTTCTACAGTTCCATAAATAGCTAAATTGTTTGCTTCGGTACCACCGGAAGTAAAATAAATTTGTTCGGGAGCAGCGGCGATGGTCTCGGCAGCTTTCTGCCGACAGGAATTTAAAATTTCGCTGGAACTAACTCCTTTTTCATGAATAGAAGAGGGATTACCATATTGTTCTAGCAAAGCTTTTTTGACTGCCTGAGCAACTTCTGGCAGGCATTTTGTTGTAGCACTGTTGTCCAGATATATATCTTGCACAGAAAAATCCCCCTGATTGCTGAATTTGCGATTAAATCTTTTATACCGCAGTTAATTATATCATAATTACTGGAGTAATTGAAGCAATCAGGGGGGCTGTAAAAAATCTTTATGAAATTTTAGGCAAAAAAGTTTTCCTATAAAACAAAGCTATAATTAAATATTATAATCGGCGAAGTTATGCTGGAAGTTGTCTACCAGTTCTTCCATTTGTTCGATATAATCAGTCATATCCTTGATTTTATCGGAATAGTCGCTGACACTGGCACTCATTTCCTGGGCAGAAGCGGAGTTTTCCTCGGCAATAGCAGCCAGAGAGTTGAGGTTTTCAATGACTTCTTTTATCTTTTGAGTTTCCTGGTTGAGATCATCTACAATTTCCATTATTTGATGAGAGGTCTGTTCAATATTATCACTGGCCTGTTTATTGGCTTCAGTTACCTGGTTGAGAGCTTGATTGCTTTTTTCCAGGTTTTCAAACTGAGCACTTATTCCATTCACCAAATCCTGTACTTCTTCGGTAAAGTGCCGGAGATTCTCCTGAATTCTTTCACCGGCCTGGCGGGAATCTTCGGCCAATTCGCGAATTTCATCGGCAACCACAGTAAAACCCTGGCTGCCTTCCTCAGAACGAGCAGCCTCTATGGAAGCGTTCAAAGAAAGAAGATTGGTCTGACTGGCAATATCAGAAACAGTTTCCACTATCTCCATAATATTTTCAATCTGATCAGCCAGATCTCTTCCCTGCTGGTCGACATCAGCAAAAGAATCACGAATGTCTGCGATCATTTCATTTACTTCCTCTACCTGTTCAGCAGAATTTTTGATACTGCCGACAGCATCTTCCAGAAGTTCTTTGCTATCATTACCGGCCGAAACCAATTCTTCAATTTTTTCCACATTTTGATCTACAATATAGGCTGAATCTTCTGTTTCCTCGGCCTGTTCCTGAGCTCCATGTGCGACATCATCCACCACCCGGGATATATTGTCTGAAACCTCATTCATTTCGGCAGCCAGATCCACAAAGTCATTGGTAAAACTGGACATATCATCGGTTCCACCTTTGAGGAAAAGGATATCCTCCCTGATGGCTCCTTTAATTTCATCAATCTCGGAGAATATTTCCTCAAATTCATCACTTGTTTTAACTACAGGAGCGTTTTCCAGATTTAAATTTTTCATACGCCCAAATTCTTCCTTTACCAATTTGAAAGGTCGGAACAATCCTGAATGTAAAAAATATATTAATACCGAATTTAATAGACCCAGGGCTGGTGGAAGCCATAATTGTCCCTGGGGCAGAGCAAACCCCAGAATAATAGTAGTTGTTATGAAAGTACCCAGAGCGATTTTGCTGCTGATTTTTTTAAATATCCCCAGAGACAAAAACTGGCTCAGTGAATATTTTCTGCGGGTTCTGAAATCATATTCAAAAATAACATCAACTACTAACTCTGGTTTTTGCCCGGATTTATTTCTGCTTATTTCTTCAATATCAACATTTTCATCGAAGAAACTTCTGCTGCCTTTTAATAAACCTAAAAAGTAGTCAAACATCCCCCGGGAAGAGCGATATGTTAGGCGAAGTATATTATCTTCTCTCACTTCTGGAATTATGCGTGGGGGGTTAGCTCCCTCTATCATGTCTGTCAGATGTTTGTGGACAGTATCCATCATCTCCAGAAAATTTTTCAGTTTTCTACCTTCAAAATAACTTGGGAACCAATCTGCAAAAGAATTTAAGTTTTCTTTCCCCAAACTCTGCCATACTTCGCTGGAGGAGATATTTTCAATATCAGCAATCGCTTCAACCATATCCTGGGCTTCTTCATCTTCAATATCCATCAAAGGGGTTATAATTAGTTCTTCATCAAAACTGGAAGCTTTTTTGGCTTCCTCAACCGTTTCTTCACCGTAAAGGCGTTTTAATGTTTTTATCCAAATTGATATCAGGGTTCCTTTCATTCGAATTTTCCCTCCTTTGTAAACTACAATTTATTATGTGACAGGAATAAAAGGTATTTTTAAATGTTTAAGGGTTATTAATTAGTTAAATAGAGAATAGTAAACTCCTTTATATTTGTAGATTTATTTTTTCAGGAATAGGAAATTATCTTTCAGATTTCAGATTTTTAGTTGCAACTAAGGAATAAATTAAGATATAATTATGGTTAGAGAATGACATAAATACAGAAATTTCTGGTGGCAAATAAAATATATGGATATAGACTAATCAGTTGATATTCATCTGAGGAGGCAATAACATTTATGGCACTTTTTGACACTCATGCTCATCTGGACTTTTCTCGTTATAAAAAGGACCGGGAACAGGTCATTAAAAGAGCAGCCGCAGCAGGAGTTGAACAAATAATAAATGTAGGGGCTGATATGCAGTCTTCCTACAAAAGTGTGGATTTAGCTGAGAATAATGAAGGGATTTTTGCTTCGGTAGGAGTACACCCTCACGAAGCTTCCAGTTATAACCTTGATGCTGCTAAAGAATTGCAAAAACTGGCTGAAAAGGATGAAGTAGTGGCTGTTGGTGAGACCGGGCTGGACTATCATTATGATAATTCACCCCGGGAAGAACAAAGACAGGCTTTTCGCAGTCAATTGAGGCTGGCACAAAGTTTGAATATGCCGGTAATAATACACTCTCGAGAAGCCGAAGAGGATACTCTGGATATTTTAGAAGAAGAATGGCAGAATAATTCAGGTGCTGTAGTGCACTGTTATTCCAGCGGCAAAGAGATGGCCGGTCAGCTGGTTAAAAAAGGATTTTACCTGGGGTTTACCGGACTTATAACTTTTTCCAATCTGGGCTGGCTGCGTGAAATTGTGGCAGACACCCCACTGGACCAGATATTGGTTGAGACTGATTCTCCTTATATGTCTCCCGACCCTAAAAGAGGCAAGAGAAACGAACCTGCCAGAGTTAAATTTGTAGCTAATCAGGTGGCTGAGTGTCACGATATAACTTTTGATGAAGCTGCGAGAATAACCTATGATAATGGGCAGAAATTATTTTCGGTTGCCGGAAAAAATAAGCTTACTGCAGGTGATTAATTGTGCTGGATAGTTCTGCAGCCGGAAGAATTCTGATTTTTCTGGGGATTTTATTGGTGGTTATAGGTTTTTTTGTCATATTTTTGGACAATGGTCTGGGATGGTTTGGCAGTTTGCCCGGGGATATTCAGGTTGAAGGCGAGAATTTTTCGGTTTATATTCCCATAACTACAATGGTCTTGCTCAGTATTATTATAAATCTGCTGTTGAGGATAATTAGCAGGTATTTAAGCTGAAAAAATGAGCACCGAATTGTTTCCGGCCGGTGAGAACTATAAAGGGGAGGAATTTTTCCTTTTATTCCTTAATTATATATTAACAATCAAAATATGTTATTATGGTATATTTGTGTGGAGGTGAACTGAAGTATATGTATAAATCTTTAGTTATAAATCCCGGATCAACTTCAACAGAAATTGCTGTCTTTGCCGATGCGGAAGAAGAATGGCAGTTTGCTATAAGTCATGACAAAGAAGATTTAGAAGAATTTAATGATATAATAGATCAGCTTGAATGGCGGGAAGAATTAATTTTGCAGAAGCTAAATCAGGAGGATTATGGACTGAAGGATTTTGATTTTATTGTAGCAAGGGGAGGTCTACTGGCTCCCATTCCGGGGGGAACCTATGCTGTAGACAGTACAATGGTGGAAGAACTGAAAAGTTGTAGATATGGAGAACATGCTTCCAACCTGGCGGGAATTATAGCTTATAATTTTGCCCGGGAAGCTGATATACCTGCTTATACGGTTGATCCCGTGGCTGTGGATGAGTTTAATCCAGTGGCCCGATTATCCGGTTTGCCGGAGCTGCCCAGGCGCTGTCAGTCGCACGCTCTAAATTTAAAAGGGGTTGCCCGCAAATGTGCTCAGGAGTTGGGAGAGGATATTGAGTCTCTTAATTTAATTGGCGCTCATCTGGGAGGGGGCATTTCTGTTGCTCCTGTAAAACAGGGGGAGATTATCGATGTAAATAATGCCAATCAGGGTGGACCTTTTTCTCCGGAAAGAGTAGGAACACTGCCGGCGCTGGACCTGGTAGAATATATTTTTGAGGAGGAGCCCGATCAGGATGAATTAAAAAAAGATTTAGTAGGAAGAGGGGGGCTCTCTGCTTATCTGGATACTGCAGATGCCAGAAAGGTGGAAGAATTGATTGAATCCGGTGATGAAAAGGCAGAAAAGATTTATGAAGCCATGATTTATCAAATCGGCAAAGAAATCGGAAAGATGGCTGCAGTTTTATCCGGTGAAGTTGAAGCGATATTTATAACAGGTGGATTGGCTCATTCTGATTATCTTGCTTCCAGATTAAAAAACCGGATCGAGTTTATTGCGCCAGTATTTGTCTATCCCGGCTCTGAAGAGCTGATTAATTTAGTGCGCGGAGGTCTGAGAGCAATAAAGGGAGATGAAAACACCAGAGATTATGAATCTTCCAGGCTTGACATAGAGTCACAGCTTATAGATTAATTTTGTGGAAAGATATTTAGTTAATTTATGTGGATGTTATGAGGTGAGAAGATGAATGGGCCAGAAAATTTAGGCGAAAATTTAGAGGAAATTTTAAATAAAACTTTAGAGTATCTTGATGATAGCAAAAACGATGTATTTGCTATTGCTGAAACTGCCAGAGAAGAATTAAACAATATTAAAAGCGAACTGGAAATGGTCGAAAAGGATATAGGGGAGATCATAAATAAACTGGATAGGCAGGAAAGAATAAATAGGAGAGCTAGAAGGCGGTTAATGGAAGTAAGTAAAGATTTTGAGGAGTATTCGGAAGAAGAGGTAAAAGAAGTATATGAACGAGCCGAAGAAACATCGGTAGAAATTGCTGTTTTGAGGGAAAAAGAACAGCAGCTGCAGGAAAGACGAAGAAAGCTTGAGGAGAAGTATCAAAGTGCTAAAAAAACGCTGGAAAAGTCGGAAAACCTGGTTAATCGCCTGAGTATGGTCAGGGATTTTCTGGAAGGGAAAATGGAAAACATTTCAGATCAATTTAAAGATTTGAAAGATCGAGAAAAGTTTGTGATGAAAATAATTGAAATGCAGGAGGAGGAGCGAAAGAGGGTAGCTCGAGAAATCCATGATGGTCCTGCCCAATCACTGGCAAATCTGGTTATGAGAGTGGAAGTAGCTCAAAATATGCTTCACAAAGATCTGGAAAAAGCTGATAAAGAATTGGAAGATTTAAAAAACATAGTGCGCTCTTCTGTGAAAGATGTGAGAAAGATAATTTACGATTTAAGGCCTATGAGCCTGGATGATCTGGGCCTTATTCCTACATTGCGCAGATACATTGAAGATTTCATTGATGAAACAGATATTAATATTGAGTTTGAAGTTTTAGGAGAAGAAAGAGAGCTGCCTTCTACTCATGAAATTACAATTTTTCGTTTAATTCAGGAGGGATTAAATAATATAAGAAAGCATGCTAAAGCTGATACGGGTCGGGTGAGACTGGAGTTTGCTGCGGAAAATTTAAATTTGCTGATAGTTGATGACGGGTTGGGGTTTGATACGGATGAGAATCAAACCGATAGTTATGGTATTACCAGTATGAAGGAAAGGACTAATCTACTGGATGGAGAATTTGATCTACAGTCCAGCAGAAATAGAGGGACAAGAATAAGAATCAAACTTCCTTTGGAGTTAAGAAAGGATGATAGAGATGAGTGAAGATGTGAAGGTGCTGGTTGCAGATGATCATAAACTGGTTAGAGAAGGAATATGCAAACTTTTGAATATCTTTTCTGGCATTGAAGTAGTAGGAGAAGCTGAAGATGGACTTGAAGCTGTTTCTATGGTCAGGGACTATTTTCCGGAACTGGTGCTTCTGGATCTTAATATGCCCAGAATGAATGGTATTGATGCCATCCATAAGATCAAAGAGATTAGCCCTCAAATTAAGATTATAGTTCTCACCATTCATGATGATGAGGAATATGTATATAAAGTTACATCGGCCGGTGCTGAGGGATTTATTCAGAAGGATATAACATCTGAAGAACTGGAAGAGGCTATTCAAGAAGTTCTGGATGGCGGCAAAGTTTTTCCCAAATCTCTTTCGCCTGAAAATGTGGAAGAAGACCAGGGAGGAACTGATTATCGTGAACTCCTCAGCAATCGTGAGTATGAAGTGCTCACCCTGCTGGCCCGGGGGATGAGCAATAAGGAAATTGCCGAAGAACTTTATATCAGTGAAAAAACCGTTAAAAATCATGTAAGTAACATTTTACGCAAATTGGATGTTAATGATAGAACTCAGGCTGTGATTACAGCTCTTAAACAGGGATTGGTATCTCTCAGTTAAGGTTATTTAGACAGAAAAGTTGTTGTTATGGTAAAAGGAGAGAAGGTGGATAATGAATAAGGAAGCAGGAAGAAATCTGGAGATTGTATCCCCTCAAAAAACCAAAAATCTGCTGCAGAAATACCAAAAAAGATGTAACCGTTCGCTGGGACAGAATTTTTTGATTGACAGGGATGTTCTTTCCACTGTAATATCAGCAGCGAAAATTGATAGCAGCCAACATGTAGTGGAAATTGGGCCAGGTCTGGGAGCTTTGACCGAGGCTATTTTACAGGAAATACCAAATGGCAGGCTTTTATCGGTGGAAAAAGACGAGAAGCTGGCAGAAATTTTACAGCATGAATTGGGGGATTTTATCCGTCTAAAGATTATCAAAGGTGATGCTCTGGAAATAGATTGGTCAGAAATATTAAAAGAGCACAATTTTGCAGAAAAAAGATATATTTTAATGGCAAATTTGCCCTATTATATTACAAGTCCTTTAATAAGAATATTTCTGGAGAATGAATATTCCCCCGAGAGAATGATTTTGATGGTGCAAAAAGAAGTGGCGGAAAGAATCACTGCTTCACCAGGTGGTAAAGATTATGGTATACTAAGTATAGCAGTGCAGTATTATTGTCACCCCGAAATTATTGATATTGTTCCGCCCGGGTGTTTTTATCCGGAGCCAGAGGTGGAGTCAGCAATTCTCAGGCTGGACCTTTCACGCGGCCCAAATTATGAGGTTGAAAATGAAGCTCTTTTTTTTGATATTGTGAGGGCGATGTTTCAGCAGCGCCGAAAAATGCTGCGGAATTCACTCAGCAAAGCTAAAGAAATTGATCTCGATAAAAAACTGGTAAAAAGTGCTCTGGAAAAAGCGGGGATTGATGAGCGGCTGCGGGGCGAGAAGTTGTCTCTGGATAGAGTAGTGGAGCTGAGTAACGTGTTAAACAAAATGCTGGCCGGGAATGGTGATTAATATGGAATTTATTAGCCCTACCGACGGAAAAATGAATATTGAAGAAACTTATAATACGATAATAAATTTTATTGAAAGCCATCCGGAAAATAGTTATAAACTTATTATTGGAACCGATTCACAGCCCGGTGGAGAAAGATGTTCTTTTGTAACAGCTATAGTAATTTATCGCAAAGGGCGCGGGGGCAGATTTTTTTATCATCGGGATAATGCTCCTGATAGATTTGGTATGAAACAGAGGATTTTTTATGAGGTTTCTCGCAGCCTGGAAGTTGCCAGTAAAGTAACTGGATTTTTAGCTGAAGAAAAAGATCTGGATGAGAATATAGATATTGAAATTCATGTGGATGTAGGGGAAAAAGGTCCAACCAGTAATATTATTAAAGAAGTAGTTGGTATGGTTGTAGGAAGCGGTTATGAGGCCCTGATAAAACCCGATGCTTATGCGGCCTCTACTGTTGCAGATAAGTATACACGATAGAGGTATTAATTTAAGGGGAGAAGATCAGATTGGAAATATCTTCTATGATAGTTGGTCTTTTAGGTGGTTTGGCCATCTTTATTTATGGTATGAAACAGATGAGTGAAGGGTTGCAGAAGGTTGCAGGCAAGCGACTCAGGCACTTGCTTGCTTCATTGACTGGTCGTCCTATTAGGTCAATTTTGGTGGGGACAGGAGTTACTGCTCTTATTCAAAGCAGCAGTGCTACAACTGTGCTGGTGATTGGATTTGTAAATGCCGGTTTAATGACTCTGGCTCAATCTATAGGAGTTAT
Source organism: uncultured Halanaerobiaceae bacterium (assembly GCA_964403065.1). Classification (GTDB taxonomy): domain Bacteria; phylum Bacillota; class Halanaerobiia; order Halanaerobiales; family Halarsenatibacteraceae; genus Halarsenatibacter. Next base: position 18,054 of record CAYOFJ010000002.1, read on the forward strand.
TATAGGGGCAAATGTTGGAACTACCATTACAGCTCAGTTAATATCTTTTCGGCTGGAAGAGTATGCTTTTCATGCTATAATAATAGGTGTTTTTATATTTTTATTTGCAGGAGATAAAAAGAAGCAGTATTTTGGACAATTTTTGCTCGGTTTTGGTCTGTTGTTTTTAGGTTTGAGAACTATGGGGGAGATGATGGTTCCCCTTCGCGACTCGGAATTTTTTGTAGAATTAATTGCTTCTTTTGGCACATATCCTGTGCTGGGATTGATAATTGGGGCTGTAGTTACTGTTGCAGTTCAGAGCAGTACAGCTTCTTTTGGAATAATGATTGGTCTGGCAGGAGCAGGAGTGCTGGATTATCAATTTGCGATTCCCATAATTCTGGGGACCAATATCGGTACAACTGTAACGGCTTCTTTATCAAGTCTGGGAGCGAATTTAACGGCAAAAAGAGCTGGAGCAGCTCATTTTCTTTTTAATGTGCTGGGATCAGTGATATTTTTGTTGTTGATTTATATCATACCTGATTTTACACTTTATCTGGAGAATTTAATTTCCCGCCTGTCACTTTTGGCCGGACAGGAAGCCTCTGTGGAAAGAATGCTGGCGAACACTCATACCCTTTTCAATATTGCCAATGCTTTAATCTGGCTGCCATTTATAGGACTTTTGGAAAGAGGGGTTAAGAAAATCATTCCCGGGGAAGATATGACCATAAAAAGAGGGCTGAGTTTTATCGATGAAAGGATGTCTAAGACTCCCGGTGTAGTAATGGATCAGGTTAAACAGGAAGTATTAAGAATGCAGGATATCAGCAAAGATATGGTGGAAGAATCTATGGAGGCATTGATTACCGGAAATGCAGATATGGCTGAACAGGTGATCAGAAAAGAAGAAATCATAAATGAAATTGAGGAGGACCTGTTACATTTTCTGGCGGGCATGAGAGGTGGCAATCTGTCTGAAGATGATGTGAGATTAAGAGATTATTATATTTCACTGGTTGATGCCGTAGAGAGCATCGCAGATGATGCTGATGATATAGCCGATTTAGCCATTTATACAAGTGAGCATAAGATAGAGTTTTCTGATGAGGCGCTGGAGTCCCTGCGAGAGTTACAGCAGGAAATATCACTGCTTCTGGAAAAATCTCTTAAAATGGTAGAAAATGATGATTATGATATAGTCCCTGATTTAATTCAAGGAGAAAAAGATATGGACTGCTGGCAGCTTGATTACCGCAATGAACATCTGGAAAGATTAAAGGCGGGAATTTGTGAGCCTTCTGCTGGCATAATTTATTTAGAAGTCATAGAAGATATAGAGCATTTAACAGATCAACTGGCTGATATGGCTCATACTTTGATGGAAAGGTAAATTTATAAATATTCGTATGCAACTCCCGGTATCCTGACAATTTTTTGGGCGGGGAGTTTTTTCTCTTTTATTAAACTCCTAAACTCTTTTGGGCTGTATCCCCTATGATATAATAGTAATTTGGCCCTGCCGGTGACTTCCAACCGGGTCAGATTTGCCGGTAAAAGACAGGATTCACCTTTGTTTAATTGATAATTATCTTTTTGATGATTAATCTGTATTTTGCCCCTGTAACAGAAAATGATTATCAATGAATTTAATTTTTGTGGGTGCAGAACTTCTTTGTTTTTTATATGTACTTCATAGGCGGTAAAACTTCTACAGATAGACAGTAGTCTCCACATATTATTCTTATAAAATTTCGGGTAATAATAACTCTGGCCTGGATGGAAATCAGTCCTCATATTTTTTTGGGCTTTTTCCAGATGTAGAGGTCTGGCTTTTTCTAGAGAATCTTTTCTATTCCAGTCATATATTCTATAGGTGGTATCAGAATTTTGCTGTATTTCGGCAATAACTGAACCTCCCAGCAGGGCATGTATCATTCCCGGAGCGATGAAGATTGCCTCTCCGGTGGAAATTTTTCGATAGTAAAGCAGCTCCTCTAGTTGGCCATGTTCTGCAGCTTTTACCACTCTTTCGGGAGAAATATTTCTGTCTTTTAAACCATAAATTATTTTTGCCCCGGGTTCGGCTTCCAGCACATACCACATTTCTTTTTTGCTGTAAGCCTCCTGGCAGCTTTCAGCAAATTTTTCATCTGGATGGACCTGAACTGACAGTCTGTCCTCTGGAGTTAGAATTTTAAATAGCAGGGGCAAAGAATCGCAGGAATTTTGTTCGTTGATTCTGCTGCCGATAATTTGCTCTCCATATTCAGACATTAGTTGTGATATGCTTTGGTTTTTTAAAGGGCCGTTTCTAACTATAGAATTGGCTTCTGGCCGGTCAGTTATTTCCCAACTTTCGCCAATTTTATCTGCCGGCAAATTGCGGTTGTATAGACGGGCTAATTTTTGGCCTCCCCAGACTTTTTTAATGTGCAGGGGATGAAAGAAAAGAGGATATAATTCCATTTAGAACTCTCCTTAAAATTATTAAAATCTGATTGGGCGGTGGATTTCATCATTATAAGTGCCTCATAGTAGAATTGTGGAATAATCGTTTTTTTCCTGCTTGCTATTTCAGCTGGGGGTAAATCATATAAAATTTTAGGATGGGGTTGGAACATGAACCGATCAGTAAGAAGTGGTGAGGGTAAAAAAGCAATATATGTTAGTCTGGCCGCCAATTTGTTTTTAGCAGTTATGAAAATAATTTTAGGTGTAATTTCGGCCAGCGCAGCTCTAATTGCCGATGGTTTTCATTCGTTTTCCGATGTTGTGACTACCCTGGGAGTTATGGTGGCTATGTATATATCCCGGCAGCCGCCGGATGAGAACCATCATTATGGACATCGACAGGCTGAACCACTTGCTGCTACGGGTCTGGGTATTATTTTGCTGTTGACAGCAGTTTTTCTGGGTAGAGATATGATTTTGCGTTTGTGGACCCGCCAATTTACCTTTCCGGGGAGTTTAGCATTAATTGGTATAGGCCTATCCATCGGGATAAAAGAATTGCTTTATAGATATGTTTCTTATGTGGGCAAAAAGACAAATAATTCAGCGCTGGAAGCTGATGCCTGGCACCACAGGGGAGATGTTTTTTCTTCACTGGCTGCCGGGGTAGGAATTATAGGAGCTCGAATGGGCTATCCTTTGCTTGATCCTCTAGCAGGTGTTCTGGTGGCCTTATTAATTTTAAAAGTGGCCTATAAAGTTCTTAAGCAGGCTTTTGTGAAGCTGCTGGGGAGAGCTCCAAATCAAAAAAAGCTAAAAAATATAGAATCTATGATCTTACAGGTGGAAAATGTGGTGGAAGTTCTGGAGATAAAAGGGTTGTATCATGGTCCAGAACTTTATCTTGATGTTAAAATAACGGTACCGGGTGATATGAGTGTAGAGTCAGGTCATGATGTAGCCGTTGAGGTTCGCAAAAAAGTGCAGGAAGTTTACAGAGAGGCCGAAGATGTAATTGTTCATGTGGATCCTGCTGAATAAACTCTAATAAGTTATAAAATTTCATAAAGGGTGTATAGTAAGCAACCTTGATCATACAGTATATATAGCAATTTCACCAAATATTTTGCAGAGCATATATTTTATTTATAGGGGGAAGATGAATATGGATAAAGGAGAATTTCGAGAGTATGGTTATAAAATGGTAGATTGGATTGCTGATTATCTGGAGGAAGTCGAGGATTATCCCGTGAAATCCAGAGTTGAGCCAGGTGAAATTAAGTCCCGGCTGCCCGACTCTCCCCCGGAAGAAGGGGAAGATATGGAACAAATCTGGCAGGATTTTAAAGAAGATATTCTGCCGGGCATTACGCACTGGCAGCATCCCGGCTGGTTTGCCTATTTTCCCGCCAATAATAGTCCGGCCTCAATTTTAGGTGAATTATTATCAGCCGGCCTGGGTATTCAGGGGATGGTCTGGGCCACTTCACCTGCCGCTGAAGAGCTGGAAGAAGTGGTTATGAACTGGCTAAGGGATATGCTGGGGCTGCCGGCGGAATTCACCGGGGTTATTCAGGACACGGCTTCTACCGCTACCCTGACAGCTATGCTTACCGCCAGGGAGGAGGCAACAGATTTTGTAAGCAATAAGGAAGGTGTGCCGAATAATCTTAGAGTATATGCTTCTGATCAAACTCATTCCAGCATTGCCAAGGGTACAAGGCTGGCAGGATTTGGTGAGGATAATCTGGTATATATTGAAAGTGATGAAAAGTATGCCCTTAAACCGGAGGAATTACAAAAGGCGATAGAAAAAGATCGGCGAGAGGGAAAAAAACCTCCCTGTGTGGTGGCAACTATTGGGACTACTTCTTCCACAGCTATAGATCCTCTGGAGCGAATTGGAAAAATTTGCACAGAGGAAGGAGTCTGGCTGCACGTGGATGCCGCTTTTGCCGGAACTGCTGCCATACTTGATGAGAAAAAACACTTTTTGCAGGGAATAGAACATGTGGATTCTTTTG
>CAYOFJ010000002.1:22526-26418 GCA_964403065.1 uncultured Halanaerobiaceae bacterium
AACCCTCATAAATGGATGTTGACCAACTTTGACTGTTCGGCCTATTTTGTCAGGAACCCTGAGTCTCTTATTCGCACAATGTCTAAGGATCCAGAATATTTAAAAACTGCCCAGGACGGGGAAGTGAATAATTACCGCAACTGGGGTATACAGCTGGGTCGCCGTTTCCGGGCACTAAAATTGTGGTTTGTTTTGAGAGAATATGGGGTTGAAGGTTTGAGACAAATGGTGAAAAAACATATAGGTCTGGCAGATAAATTCAAAGACTGGATTGAACAGAGCGATAATTTTGAGCTTATGGCCCCTGTAAGTGTTAGTTTAGTCTGTTTCCGCTGGAACAATGGTCAATATAGTGAGACAGAATTGAATGATTTCAATAAAAAATTATTGAAAGAAATAAATAGTTCTGAGGAAGTTTTTCTTACTCACACCGAACTTGAAGGAAAATTTACTATTAGGTTGGTAGTTGGACAGCGAACCACAGAAGCTGACCATGTAGAGCGGGCCTGGGAGATTATACAAAAATCGGCAGAGGAATTACAGTGAACTGGTACGTACAGGATGGAGGGGCAATATTTTTATTAATCAGGTATATTCTAGCTTTTGTAGCATTTTTAACTTTCATAAAATTAATTTTTTCTCCTCCTAAAGAAGCTATTAGAAAAGGGTTTCACTTTTTTTACAGTTTTTCCGGAATTATTTTGCTGTATTACTTTGCCAGCTGGTTAACTGCAGCTATAACTATTTCCCTATTTTTTCTAACAGCGGCTGCTTATCTATTTATTGAGGAGAGGTTTTTTCCTAAAAAAATTTTTGATCTGGACCGAGAAGGAACTTATAATTTTAGAGAAATAATATGGCAGATTATGCTGGTTTTGACTATGCAGGTTCTATTGATTGTGATATTCCGGCCCATTTTATCTCAACCTTTTCATGCCGTTATGGGTATGCTTATCTGGGGAGTAGGAGATGCTGCCGCAGCAGTAGTGGGTACTAAATATGGCCGGATTAATTTTCCGGGGATTATTATGTCCCGCAGAAAAACTCTGGCCGGTACCCTGGCTTTGATAATATCTGTCGGACTAACAGTTATTTTAGTGGTTAACATTTCCGGTGTTATAACTTTTAGAGGTCCTGTTCTTTTTCTTTATGCTTTGGTGCTGGCAATAACGGCTGCCCTGGCGGAAGGTACAGCTCGCAAAGGGCTTGATAGTCTCACAATGCCTTTATTTACGGCTATTACCTCTTATCTTTTTGTATTGCTATTTTTATAATCAACTCTGGCTAAATTAAAACATGTTAATCTGTTGGTGAATAATTGTGAAAAATATTAAAGATATAGTTTCCCGGGCTGAAAGTGAATCAGCTTCCGAAAAAGAAAAGATGTTAAGAGCGGCCTGGCTGGTAAGTCTTACCGCTCCTATCAGTACTGCTATAGCCCAATACTTTGGCAGAACTACAATTTTACTGGCGGATTTTTTGCGGCGAAGTAATGAGTTTTTAGCCTTGTTTTTAGCCTGGTTTGTTTTTATTAAAATATGTCAGCTGAATCAGGAAGAGGATGAAGGGAAAATTAACAAACTGGAACTGGTCTCCAGTATTTTTATGGTTATTGTTATGATGATTAGTGGTATAGTAATTTTACATTCAGCAGTTTCACAAATTTTAAGCCCGGAAGAACCCGGATGGTTAATTCCGGGGCTGTTAATTAATACTGGCGGACTTGTAGTTAATAGTTTTTTCTGGTATAAAAATTATAAACTGGATAGTAAAGAAAGCTCGGTTATTATGTCCAATCAATGGAAATTTTATCGCGCCAAAGCTGCGGTTGATTTTATGATTCTTACCAGTCTACTGATCACAAATTATCACTTACTGGGAGTTTATTCCTGGCTGGCTAATCCTATTGGTTCTCTTATGGTCACCATTTTCATCTGGTATTCAGCGGGAAAAATATTGCTGCAGGCCATTTCTTAGAAAAAACGGGTGGAGTTTGCTTAACTGCAGTTTTTAGGAGGGTGATCCAATAAAATATGGAAGATTACAATAATTTGAATTTATCGGCACTGGTTGATGTTCATGTACATTCTACTTTTTCTCATGATGGAGAGGATGAACCCGAAATATTGTACAAACATGCGGAAAAATTGGGACTGGGGGGAATATGTTTTACCGAACATGGTGATTATAAACCCCAGCTGGAACATGCCGGATATTTTTCATATGAACATTTTAATTCCACTTTACATAAATTGAAAAAATCCCGAAATGATAAAAGACCTTTGCTTTTGCAGGGTCTGGAATTTTCTGAGCCACATATTTATCCTCAGGACTTTTCTCGCATAAATCAGCTTGATCTTGATATGATAACAGGTGCAGTTCACTGGGTAGAAGGAATTTTTGTGGGTGAGGATAAAATTTTAAATAAATTAAGCAAAAGAGAATTATTTGATCGTTATTATGATAAAATAATTGCTATGGTGGAATTTGGGGGTTTTGATGTGCTGTCACATCTGCAATTTCCGGCAAGATATCACGGCAGCGCTCCTCATCTCCAGGGAAAGCTGGAGAAAATACTAAAAATGATAATTGAAAAAAATATTGTTCTGGAGGTAAATACAGCGGTTACGGAAAAACCAGCTTCTGGTTCTTATCTACCAGAAGAAAAAGTTTTACAGATGTATAAAAATCTGGGAGGAGAAAAAGTTGTTTTAGGTTCAGACGCTCATTCCCGGCAAGAAGTGGCGCAGAGTTTTTTGCAGGCGAAAAGGATGACGAAAGAGCTGGGACTTATACCGGGATATTTTTCCAGCAGATCTTTCAAACAATTATCTAAATTAGAGGAGGAATAACTTTGACTGAAGAAATTTCTGTATTTATTTCAGCAGATATGGAGGGTGTAGCAGCAGTATTAGATAGAAAAGAGGTTAAAAGGGGAAATTCTGAGTATGATAAAGCCTGTGAATTGATGACTGAAGAGGTCAATTCAGCGGTGGAAGGGGCTTTAAATGCTGGAGCTGATAATATACTCGTTAAAGATGCTCATGCTTCAGCCCGTAATATCATTCCGGATAAATTGCACAAAGAAGTCGAGCTTTTTCGGGGCTGGAGTGGACGACCGGGTGGGATGATAGATGGATTAAATAAAGAATTTGACCTGGCAGCTTTTACAGGTTATCATGCCGGGGCAGGTAGTGATGAGGCTGTTTTAAGCCACAATTTTTCCGGCAAATTCAGTAAAATTACTGTAAATGATATCGTTATGAGTGAAGCACTTTTTAATGCGTTATATGCGGGTTGTTACGATGTGCCGGTAGGATTTATTTCCGGGGATGATGAAACCTGTCGGCAGACAGAAAATCACATAAAAGAGATGGAAACTGCAATAGTAAAATATGGAGAAGGAGAAGGTGTTAGAACCCTGTCACCTGCTAGAGCCCGGGAAAAAATAAAACAGGGGATGGGAGAAGCAGTAGAAAAACATAAGAAATTAACACCTTTTAAACTTTCTTCCCCTTATAACTTAACTGCTGACTTCACCAAAAGAAGACATGCAGTTTCGGCTGGTAATTATCCGGGGGCCAGCAGGGTTGATATTAAAAAGGTTAAATTTAGCTGTGATGATGTAGAAGAATTGATGACATTTATACATTTTGTGAAATAATAATCATGGTTGGCAAAAAAATTTTAATTTTTTGCAGGAGAATTAAAATGAAAATAGAAACTTATATATGGAGAAATTGTCGACAAAATACAATCGACTAAATATTGCAGATATTTTTTAAAAAAATTGATTTTGTCGACAGTATACAAAATTTATTAAGGAGGTAATATTTTTGGCTAAAAAGAAGAGCATTCTCGATTTTTATGAGATGAAGGAAAAGGGGGAGAA
>CAYOFJ010000003.1:0-7919 GCA_964403065.1 uncultured Halanaerobiaceae bacterium
CAAGAGAGATGGGCTGCTGATCCTGAGAAATCTTGCGGATTTCTCTAACTTTTTCCACTGACATGTCCATTTCATCTGCAATTTCTTCATCGGTCGGTTCTCTGTCTTTTTCTTTTTCTAGCTGGCGATAAATTCGCTTCATCTTATTTATAGTTTCCACCATGTGTACGGGGATACGGATAGTTCGGCTTTGATCGGCCAGGGCCCGTGTTATGGCCTGACGAATCCACCAGGTAGCATAAGTACTAAATTTGTAACCTTTGCGATAGTCAAATTTTTCTACTGCTCTCATAAGGCCTTTATTGCCTTCCTGAATTAGATCTAAAAATGACATACCCTGCCCTACATATTTTTTGGCAATACTAACAACCAGGCGCAGATTAGCTTCAATCAGATGTCTTTTGGCTTCCTGGTCCCCTTCTTCAATACGCTGAGCCAGTTCAACTTCTTCTTCAGCATCAAGAAGATCAACTTTTCCAATTTCTTTTAAGTACATCCGCACCGGGTCATCCATACCTGCACCGGAAGGGATGTCAAAATCAATCTCGTCATCATCAATATCTTCTTCCTGCTCACCTTCTTCATTTTCAAGATCGGTTTCTATATCTTCCAGTGCAATCGCTTCACTGTTTTCATTAACTACATCTATTTCCATTTCATTTAGAACATTTTGTACCTGTTCCATGTTTTCCGAACTCATTTCTACACCCTGCAGAGATTGTTTAATTTGCTTTTGAGTAACTTCGCCTTCCTGGCGACCAGTCTCTAATAATTCCTCCAGCTGATTCATCAATTCGGGATCAATATCTTTTTTGGTCATGGTATCTATCCCTCCTTCTTGGTAAGTCACAAATAATAAAAGCGGGCATTTTACAATGGTAAGTTCTGCCCGTTACTTTTGAGTTAAAATCGAAACAGATGTAAATGGGAATAATTTAACCGCACAATTTGGCAATTATAAACGTTTTGGGACTATAAGTCAAGAGTATGAGCAGAATTTTTTACTTTTCCGGTGTCAACATATAATATTCAAGATATTGCTCAACTTTCCTCCTTCTTGAGAAAAGAAATTAAAAAACCCCTGTAAGAAGGGACAGGGGTTTGAAGAATTGACCTGAAACTATAATAAGAAATTAAGAGTTGTTTTAACAAACTTTAGGTTTCCAGATAATCTTTCAATTCTCGGATTCGACTGGGATGTCGTAGTTTTCTCAGAGCTTTAACCTGAATCTGTCTGATTCTTTCTCTGGTTACATCAAATTCTCGTCCTACTTCTTCTAATGTGCGAGAACGGCCATCTTCTATACCAAATCTAAGCTCCAGAATTCTCTTTTCTCTGGCTGTTAAAGAATTTTCCAGAACTTCATCCAGCTGCTCTTTTAAAAGATGAGATGTGGCTTCTTCATCAGGAGTAGGATTATCTTCATCTTCTATGAAATCACTCAAATTGCTATCTTCTTCTTCTCCAATAGGAGATTCCAGAGAAAGGGGATCCTGAGAAATTTTCTTTATATGTCTGACTTTGTCGGGGCTGGTATCCATAGCTTCAGCTATTTCTTCGACTTTAGGTTCTCTTTCCAGGTCCTTTTTCAACTGTCGAGAAACTCTTCTTAATTTATTAATTTTTTCCACCATGTGTACAGGAATACGGATTGTTCTACTTTGGTCAGCTAGTGATCTGGTAATAGCCTGACGGATCCACCAGGTAGCATAAGTGCTGAATTTATATCCTTTGCGATAATCAAATTTTTCAACTGCGCGCATTAAACCTTTGTTGCCCTCCTGAATGAGGTCCAGAAAAGACAGCCCCTGACCAATATATTTTTTGGCAATGCTTACAACCAAACGTAAATTGGCCTCAATTAGCTGCTGGCGGGCAGTAATATCTCCCTGCTCTGTTCTTTTGGCCAGATCCACTTCTTCTTCTGCTGACAGAAGATCAACCCGACCAATTTCTTTTAAATAGGTTCTTACGGGATCATCCAGTTTTGTTTTTGTGGGTTTGGGGGAAGTAGAAACATTATCCTGTGAATTTTCTTCATCTGAATCTTTATTCTCAGTGGAATCAGTATTTTCAACTTCTGGAGATAGGGATATGTCTTTTTCATTATCCCAGTCTTCATTAGAAAAGAATTCGCTTAAATTCAGAGTGGTATCATCTGCCTGAACAATTTTGCTGTCCAGCTCAGAGAGCAATTTTTTGATCTCATCAGGATCGATATTGGTAAAATCAATTTCAGCCAGGAGTTTTTTTAGATTTTTGAACTCAATTTTTCCATCTTCTTTAATATTTTGCAGTTGATTTTCAACTTCTGTTTTTTCAGTATATACAGATTCGGTCTGCATGATAAATTCCTCCCTGCTGACCAGGATTAATTAATAAATTAATCGATTAATTTATTAATAGATGGATATAAAACTTTAGCATTTAACAAAAATTGCAGAACATAAATTTTTTGCAGTAATTTTTCAGGATAAGACTTTTTAATCAGGAAAAATAATTTGACAATTACTACATTAACAAATCTTAACTATTCAATTATAGCATAATAAATATAAAAGTCAAGTAAATTCGTTAAAATTCCTTTTCCAAATTAATTATCGGGAGCTTTGTTAGTAAGAGTAGATTGGGTCAATTAAAAGATAGATTGAAGTTATTTTATAATTATTATAAAATTAACAGTAGAAGAAATGGTTAATTAATAGGTTAATAAAGGGTGATTGAGATGTTTTCTAACTGGCTTAAAATATTATTATGGATTGTAGTTATTGGATTATTGTTTAATATGTGGTTTGGAGGGGAAGTTGAAGAGGAGCCTGTAATTGATATAGATTTTGATAAAGTTGTTAATTATACTGCTGTTGAAGAGGATACAGAAGAACTGGAAAGAGAAGGAAGAATTTTGCGATACTCACTGGTTTTCAATAATAAAGCAGAAGTTAGGGAAATTAAAGAATCTGTTAAAAAACTGGTAAAAGATTTGCGAGAAGAGAGACAATTTAATGCTCTTGTAATAGAGTTGTTTGATCATGAGAAGTATCTAGAGAGAACAGAGGCAACTTTAGGATCTGTCATTTATGCTCCTGAAGGTAGAATAGATTTAGCTGATACCATTTCAGCAGGAGATTATCGTGATATGGAATTTTCCTGGGATGTACTAAATAAAGATTGGGAACAGCGTCCTGAGGAACAGGAAATTGAAATTTGGGCAAAATGGCAGGATACTTATGATCGTTTTCAAAATGTTGAAAGGGATAAGACATATTCTCCTGTCAGCTGGAAAGAAGCAGGTCAGGTTCCTGCTTTGTATTTAGGCAGAGAAATATCCCCCCAGAGTGTAGATTTCATGATAGGGAGAAAATTTGATCTCTCGATCGCAGAGGTCGCAGAAATCAGGAATAAGAATTTAAGGTGGCGGCTTTTAGATATTCAGAAATGAAATCAAAGAATTAAATATTTTTGCTGTAATCTTGCAGGTATTTATAAAAAAATAATGAATTATTAAACTGACAAAAATATTAAACTGAAGTATTCCGAAGAGGAAACAGTTAAGGTTTCAGGAAAAGTATGTATTAAGGGGGTGAGAGATGGATGCAAAAATGACAGGATCTAATTGCAGTAAATCTTTTTGGACCACAATTCAGAACTTATCTGTTTTAAGGTTTTATGGTGGAAGTTTTTCTATCCATTATAATTAAGAAGCTATTATATTAAGGGGGGTAAAATAAAAATGACAGATAGAAAAGATAAAAAATTGGAATATGACAAACTGCCTCGTATGCCTACTCTGGGGGAAGCTATTGTACCGATCTTATTCTTAATTCTTATATTAATGGTTAGTATTATATGGCTCGAGATTGACCCTCATATTCCAATTGTTCTTTCGGCGGCAGCAGCAGCATTAATGGCTGTTAAAATAGGTGTTACCTGGGATGTAATTCAACAGGGTTTAATAGACGGTATTATGGTCGGTATGCAGGCCATGGTTATTTTAATGATTGTGGGGATTCTTATTGGCTCCTGGATGCAGAGTGGAGTAGTACCACTTATGATATATTGGGGCCTGCAGATACTTTCGCCCAGGATTTTTCTTGTGGCCGCTGCTTTAATGTGTGCAATTGTTGCTTTGTTCGTAGGTAGTTCCTGGTCAACTGTTGGTACTGTAGGAGTAGCACTTGTAGGTATAGGAACAGGACTTGGCATTTCACCCGGTCTTGTCGGTGGAGCTATTGTATCTGGAGCTTATCTGGGGGATAAATTATCTCCTTTATCTGATACAACCAACCTGGCGCCAGGTGCCGCCGGAGATACTCAGGTATTTGAACATATTAGACATATGCTTTTTGTGACTATTCCAGGATTTGTCATAGCACTAATAATATTTGGTATAATCGGTCTGGGAATAGAGGGAGTTGTTGATCCCGCAGAGATCGAGTTGATTACAGAAACGCTGGCAGAAAACTTTAACCTCAATCCTCTGTTATTTTTGGCGCCTATTTTTGTAATAGCCATGATAATATTTAAAGTACCTCCAATACCCGCTCTTCTGGGAGGAGGCATATTAGGAGGTATATTTGCCATAATATTTCAGGGGGCTGGACTTGCTTCCGTACTGGATACTATGCATTATGGATATTTTATTGAAACTGAGGTTGAAATGGTTAATGATCTTTTAACTGCAGGCGGTCTGGATGGAATGATGTGGACTATATCCCTGATTTTTGCAGCTTTAGCTATGGGGGGGATACTGGAAAATTGTGGTTTCCTGGCAGTTATTTTGAAGCGCATTTTGCGGACTGCTAAAACTTACGGTTCCATTTCACTGGTGACTCATATTACAGCAATTTTTGTTAATCTGGTAACCGCTGATCAGTATCTGGCTATAATACTACCAGCCAGGATGTTTAATCAAGCCTATAAAGATATTGGGGCTCATCCCAAAAATCTCTCTAGAATTGCTGAATCAGCAGGGACAATAACTTCACCATTGATTCCCTGGAATACCTGTGGTGCTTTTATGTACGGTGCGCTGGGTATAAATCCTTTCGTGTACCTGCCTTTTGCTTTCTTTAACTGGATTACTCCTCTTATTTCCATAGCATATGGCTATCTGGGAATTGGTTTTGCTGAATGGGAAGAAGAGGAGGAAGAGGAAGTTATAGCTGAAACGACGTAAATTAAGTTAATCAAATAAAAAAGAAAAGGGCCCGGTTTCTGGGCCCTTTTACTTCTCTTACTCTGGAGTGGTGTTTATGAAGGCTGTCCAGGTTAAAATTCTGCCCAATTCTCAGGATAAAGAAACTGTTAGTAGAAAATTCATGGTGCCCGCAGAATTGAACCTGGCTTTAGAGAAAAATTCCAACGAAATAAATATAGATTTTCTTAGTCGTTTGAAGCTTGATATGCAGATGATGATTAATGGTGAGGAGATTGAAATAGACTCACTCTCTGACTATAGTTTAGAAGATGGAGATAGAATTGTATTATTTCCGGGAATCGGAGGAGGATGACACTGCTTGCAGTTGTAAATTGACTATTATTGGAGGTGAGATTATGAGTGTAAAGCTCATAATTGATAGTGCCTGTGATATGCCAGAAGATTTCATTGAAGAATTTAACCTGGAAATTATTCCTTTTATTATAAATATAGGGAAAAAATCATATTATGATGGAGAAGATATTACTACTCCTGAAGTTTATGAAGCTATGCGAGAAGGTAAAGATCCAACCACTGATCAGGTACCAGCCGGTAAATTTCAGGAAGTATTCAAAAGAGAAGCAGAGAAGGGCAATGATATCATTTATCTAAGTTTTTCCAGCGAATTATCTGGAACTTATCAGACAGGCTGTATGATTGCAGAGCAAGTACAGGGTGATTATCCTGATGTTGATATTAAAGTTATAGACAGTAAGTCTGGTTCAGCAGCCACCGGTATAATGGCCTACAGGGCTGCCAAAATGTTAAGAAAAGGTATGGGAAAAGAGGAAGTTGTGAATAGCTTAAAAAACTGGATTGGTAATATTGAACACCTTTTTTATTTAAATACCCTTGATGCCCTCCGGAGGGGAGGCAGAATTAGTCGTTCTAAATCATTCATAGGTAATTTTTTGAGTATTAAACCTTTGTTAACAGTCGTTGACGGTGAGATACAGCTGAAGGAAAAGGTTAGAGGCAGCAAAAATGCTCTGGAAAAACTCGTAACTCTTTTTGAAAATAAATGTACTAATATTCCTGAAAGTTTGGTGGCCATAACTCATGCAGATGATTTAGAAAGAGCAAAGGAGTTAAAAAATAAAATAGAGGATCTGGGGGGCGAAATTTTTTGCCTGGAATTGATTAATAGCGTTCTGGGGGTGCACCTTGGTATTGGCGGTGTAGGTTTATTTTTTTTGAATGACTGATCTATTCACCAATTACTTTAACCAGGACTCTTTTGTCGCGCTGACCGTCGAATTCCCCGTAAAATATTTGCTCCCACGGGCCGAAATCTAGCTCCCCTTCTGTTATAGCCACCACAACTTCTCGGCCCATTATCTGTCTTTTTAAATGCGCATCAGCGTTATCTTCAAAAGTATTATGATCATACTGAGAAGTGGGAGCATGGGGGGCTAGTTCTTCTAACCATTCTTTAAAATCATTGTGTAATCCGGGTTCGGCGTCATTTATGAAAACACTGGCGGTTATGTGCATGGCATTTACCAGGCATAGTCCTTCTTCAACACCAGCTTATTCAATTATATTTTTAACTCTGTTAGTAATATTTATAAATTCCATTCTTTTGTCAGTATTAAACCAGAGGTATTCGCGGTGAGATTTCAAAACTTTCCCTCCTTCACTTCTTTTAGTTTTTTAATTATTACCAATAAGCAGGAAAATTATTGTCATATTTTTATCATATGGTAATAAATATTCTGTGTCAAGCAAAAGATAAAATGTAATTGATTGTAAATATAAATATTTTAAAAATCATTTGTATTTTGAAGGAATTATAGTAATTTAGGTGAATATTAGTAATACAGAAAAATTTTAAAATTTCTTTGATTGGTGGTATTGGTATGACAACAAATTTTTTGTTAATTTTTCTCGCAATATTATTATTATTTTTATTATTGTTTCTTCTTTGGCCCCTTTCTTTTAGAATTTATTTTTCTTTTGAGAAGCAGTTTAATTATAAATATAAAGTTGGATTTCCCTTCTTAATGTATGCTTGCAAAAAAGAAGGAAATAATAGAGAAAAATATTTAAAATTTTTTATTAAAAAAATTTCGCTTGCTTCTGCGGAAAAGGAAAAGTCGGCAGAAACTACGCGGGAAGAAAAAGGGGGCTTTTCCTGGCTTCTGTCTTTTGATACATCCGAAATTTTTGAAATTATCAACAAAGACAGCCTATTTCACATGGGAAGATTTATACTTTCCCTATTAAAGATAATTAAACTAGATAGGTATTTTTGTAATTTAACCGTGAGCACTTCAGAACCCTATTATGACGGTATAATTATGGCTTTATATTATTCCTTCATATATCCGCTATTGGGAAGCAATATAAAACTAAAACCCGGAAAAAATAATATGGTATTTAAGGTAAAAGGTGAAATAGCAGGCAGTTTTATACCTGGCAAAATTCTATATAGAGTTATAATATTTATATTATCTCCACGCTCCATAAAGCTTTTTTATAATTTGTGGAAGGTAAGGTAGTTCAAAAAGGGTATTAATCCTAAATATAAAATGGAGGGGTTTAAAATGAAAAAAGAAGCTTCAGAAACTCTGGAAAATATGTACAAAAGACTGGATAAATTTCTAAAGACTGAGACTGTTATTGGAGAAACTATGACAGTAGGCGATGTTAAGCTTATTCCGGTAATATCTGCATCTTTTTTTTTGGGAGCTGGAATAGGTGGAGAATCAGATCAAAAAG
>CAYOFJ010000003.1:7929-23478 GCA_964403065.1 uncultured Halanaerobiaceae bacterium
TTGTTTGGGTCAGCGGGGCTTGGTGGTGTGGGGGCGCGGGCCTCGGGGCCCCAGCAGCCCCCCCCGGCTGGGACCGTGCCGGGGGGGGCGGGGGAGTAGGCTGTAAAATTTCTCCCAGGGCAATTTTAGTTATAGGAGAAGATAATATTGAATTGGTCTCTCTTGATGAAAAAGGGTCACTTGATAAACTTATTGATAAAGTGCCAGAATTGATGGATAAACTGGCAGCAATGAAAGGAGAATCAATGGAGGAAAGTAAAGAAAAGAAAGACATGGAAGAAGCAAAGAGCGAGTTTGAACAGGAATAAGCGCTTGAATATATTAAGTCTAAAGTATGAAGTATAAAAATGTTAAGCTTATTGAAGTATAATATTTAAGAAAAATAAAACTATTTAATATGACGGCCTTTAATTCGGGCCGTCATATTTATTATAATGAATATTAAATATAGTGATAGGGAGGTTGAATAAATGAACTCAAATATTCCTGAAAAAGACGATTTTTATAATTACCCGGATTGGAAACAGTCTTTGCTGTTATGCTTTATACTAATAGGCACTCATTTACTTGCTGGGCTAGTCATAGTTTACTTATGGAGCTTATTTGATGCGGGAGAGCCTCCCTTTTGGGTTATGGCATCGAGCAGTATGGCTGCCAACCTGTTTGTAATTAAATATGCTTTATCTAAAACTGATTTTCCAGCCGGAAAATATTTAGGAGATAAAATTTCTGATATATCTGCTTATTTAGTTACATTAATTTTAATTTTTGGTGCTTCTATTGTAATTTCCCAGGTGATAAATGTTTTAAGATTGTTCTTTGCAGCTGATATTTATCAGGAAATTATTAATTCTATGCTGGCAGAAAATATATTTGCTGTCCTTTTAGTATTAGTTATTCTGCCTGCTATCCTGGAAGAATTTATATTTCGCGGAATAATATTTTCGGGTTTGTATAAAAACAGAGGGTTTAAATTTGCTTTAATATTTTCATCTTTTTTATTTGGATTGGTACATTTCAATTTTGTACAGGGATTTTCAGCTTTTTTAACTGGTTTAATTCTGGGCTGGCTTTACTGGCAGTACAACTCTCTTATTATACCAATTATTGCCCATGGTTTTAACAATCTTTTGTCTGTTATTTTCAATCGTTTCTATTTTATTCCAGGTTATTCTTTTACTACAAGGGTTAATTTTCAGCCTGTGGGATTCACTGTTCTTGGTCTCATTCTTTTAGTAATTGGAATATATTTTGCCCGCAAAAATGCCAGACTGCAAAAATAAAAACTGTTGTAATTAAGTATCTAATGTAATATAATAGTTATCAAAGTACAACTTAATATTGAAAAATAAATTAAAATTTTACATTTATTTATTTAAAAAATGTAAAAATGTACAATGTACGAGGAGGTAAAATTATTAATTTTCCTGATTTAAGTATAGGTGATCTAAAACCTGAACTCCCCATCATTCAAGGGGGAATGGCAGTTAAAATTTCCATGGCAGATTTAGCAGCAGCAGTAGCCGAGGAAGGGGGAATTGGAGTAATAGCAGCTACCGGCTTAAGCGTAGATGAATTGCGGAGTGAGATAGAAAAGGCAAGAAGTAAAACCGAGGGAATAATAGGAGTTAATATAATGTTTGCTGCTTCTGAGTTTTCTGATTTGCTGCAGGAAGCAATTTCTGCCGGAATTGACCTTGTGATTTCTGGAGCCGGGTTTTCGCGGGATATGTTTTCTGTGGGGAGAAAAGCTGATGTTCCCATTGTCCCAATTGTTTCTTCTGCTAGACTGGCAAAACTTTCTGAAAAGCTCGGGGCCGCAGCTGTAGTGGCAGAGGGCGAAAATGCTGGAGGTCACCTGGGAGGAGAAGATAATAGCAGTAAAATTTTAAAGGAAATTAAAAATAAGATATCTATTCCGGTTATATCCGCTGGGAATATTGTTACTCCGGCTGAGGTTAAAGATGCTTTTGATAGAGGTGCAGATGGAGTGCAGATGGGCACAAGGTTTTTGGCGTCCAGGGAGTCCGATACTGCTGAATATTTTATGAAGCTTTGTAAACAGGCAGATAGCGATGATATTGTAAAAATAATGAGTTCGGTTGGACTGCCGGCCAGAGCAATAAAAACAGAGATGGTAGAAAAAATAATGAAAAATGAAGCACCTCCACCCGAAAATTGCGTAAATTGTCTTAAGAAATGCAGTAAAAAGTTTTGTGTGCGGAAAGCCTTGCTGGCAGGTAGAGCCGGAAATAAAAAAGAAGGATTGTTTTTTACCGGGCCTGGCCTGGAAAAAATAGATAGGATTTTATCTGTCAGGCAAATTTTTTCTGAACTGAAAAAATTCTAAATATAAAGCCTATAAAATATCTTAACCAGGTTAGAAATTAATTTTTAAACTATTTTATTTTGCAGTTAGGGGAGAATTCTCTATTTCAGGGGGAATTTTGCATGGATAAAAAAATAGGAATAGTTGGGGCTGGACCAGGTGGACTGGCTGCCGGCATGTTACTGGCTGACATTGATGATTTTCAGGTGACAATTTTTGAAGCTGAAGATAAAGTAGGGGGAAGAAATGGAAGATTTGAACTGGGTGAATTTACTTTTGATATAGGTCCCACGTTTTTAATGATGCCTTTCATTCTGGAAGAAATATTTGCTGCTACTGGTCGAGATTTAAATAATTATGTTGATTTGAAAATGCTGGAACCTTTTTATAAACTGGAATTTGCTGATGGCAAAAAACTCACTCCCTCGTATAAACCGGAAAAATTCAAAAAATCTATTGCTACGATAAATGAAGATGATGTTGATGGTTATGATAAATACATGAAAGCAAATCGAAAAAAGGTTAAATATACTCTTCCGGTTTTGCAGCGGCCTTATACAGGCTGGAAGGATATGTTTAATTTTGATATTTTAAAATTGTTAACTGTTTTAAAACCTCAGCGCAGTTTGTGGGATGAATTGGGCAATTATTTTTCTGATGATAGAGTTAAAGTTGGTTTTACCTTTCAGTCAAAATATCTGGGTATGTCACCTTTTAATTGTCCTTCCATGTTTAGTATTCTCCCTTTTATAGAATATAACTGGGGTGTTTATCATGTGAGGGGAGGCTTGAATCAGCTGGCAGAAGCGATGGCTGAAGCCTTTAAAGAGATGGGAGGAGAGATAAAACTTAATACTGAAGTAGATGAAGTTGTAATAAATGATAACCGTGATGTGCAAGGAGTTAAATTGACAGATTCTACAGAAATGACTTTAGATGAAGTAATAATGAATTCTGATTTTGCCTGGTCAATGAAAAATATTATCCCGGAAGACAAAAGAAAGAAATATAGTGATTATCGCCTCGATAGGCTTAATTATTCCTGTTCTACTTTTATGTTGTATCTTGGTCTTGATAGGGAATATTCAGATTTAGAACATCATAATGTATTTATTGCTGACGACTATGAGAAAAATTTTCTGGAGATAGAATCTGAAAAGAAACTTTCTCAGGATCCATCTTTTTATGTGCAAAATGCTGCAGTGACGGACTCTTCTCTGGCCCCGGAAGGAAAAACACCACTGTATGTTCTGGTACCGGTGGCAAATTTAAAAGGGCAGATTGATTGGGAAGAAGAGAAGCATGACTATAGAGAATTAGTGCTGGATAAACTGAATAATAAATTTGGTGATGGTAGAATCAGAGAGCACATAGTCGAAGAGAAAATGATCACACCCGGTGACTGGCAGAAAGATTTAAGAGTGGGTTATGGAGCTACATTCAATCTCGGTCATAATCTCAGGCAGATGCTGGTTTTTAGACCTCAAAATAAGTTTGAGGAATTTAATAATATGTGGCTTGTAGGTGGAGGAACAAATCCGGGCAGTGGCTTGCCTACAATTTACGAGTCGGGAAGAATTGCTGCTAACTTGATAAAGAAAAAATATGGTTTAGAGTATTCATTTAGTCATAAAAATGAAATAAAAAAACTGGTAGAAGAAACTCCCCCCGAACATCTATCTGGTGACATGGCTTGACATATTATTTAAATAAAATTGAAATATTTTGTATTTTACCAGCCTTTTGGGGCTGGTTTTATCTTTTAACTACACTCATGATTTTGCGTCCGATTATATACAATTTTTATAATTTATATATTGGTGAAGGAAAAATTATTTCTATAATGAACTTGAAAGTAGAGGTGATATAATTGTTAGAAGAGGTGGAGAAAAAAATAATTTCTGAAGGTTATAGTTCCAGAAAAGCTTATAATCTGCTGGAAAATTTATGTGAAAATTTTGGTGCAAGATTTGCAGGTAGTGAAGAGGAAAGGGAGGCTGCAGATTTTTTGGCAGATAAGATGAAAGATTACGGACTTCAGAATGTTGATATGCAGGGCTTTACTTATGAAGGCTGGGAGCGGGGGGAGTCCTGTCTGAAGATAATTACTGAAGAGTCTGAAGATAATTTTGACTGTATTGGTCTGCCTTATTCCCCTTCAGAAGAAGTTGAAGCTAACCTTGTCGATGTGGGAGATGGCAAACCCAGTGAATTTTCCAATTTAAGTGAAGAAATTTCAGGTAACATCGTGCTGGTTAGTGCTCTTAGACCGATCTATGCCCGCGAAAAGATGCATCGCAGGGACAAATATTTGAGAGCTGTAGAAGCAGGAGCTAAAGGTGTTATATGGATGAGGGAAGTTGGCGGCCATCTGGCAGAAACCGGTGGTCTTCCTCATGATGCCCCCATACCTGCTGTAGGGGTTTCTTATGAAACTGGCTTTAAAATTAAACAGTTTATTCAGAAGTATGGTGGTAAAATATTAATAAGAACGAAAAACAATTTTCAAGAAACAAAATCTTATAATATTTCAGGTGATTTAACAGGAACAGAATCCCGAAAGAATGAACCAAGTCTGATTGTGGGAGCTCATTATGATGGGCACGATATAGCTGAAGGTGCTCTGGATAATGGTGCTGGCACCGCGGTAGTAATGGAAGCTGCCAGACTTTTAGCGCCTCACCAGGATTCTCTGGGATTATCTATTAAGTTCGTTTTATTTGCTGCTGAAGAGGTGGGGCTATTAGGTTCGAGAGAATTTGTGCAAAATCAAACAGAAGAGCAGGATTATAAATTTATGCTCAATCTGGATGGTGCTCCGGGTAGACCTGGAAGCATTCTTGGTCTTGCTTTACAGGGATGGCCTGAACTAATTCCTATGTTTAAAGATATCTATAGTAATATGAATAGACCTGATTTAGAAATTGGTATATCCCCCAGCAGTCATTCTGATATGCATCCATTTTCTGAAGCAGGTATAGCCAGTGGTTATTTCAGTGACCTGAAAAATGTTTCCACCGGAAGAAATTGGGGCCATACAAAAGCTGATACTATGGATAAAATAAAACCTCATAAATTAAGAAAAGATGCTTTATTGTTAGCCAGAACACTGCTGCATCTTTCCCGGATGAAAGAATGGCCAATATAAAAAGGTCCCCGGCTTTAAGAGGATACACATTTATTCTTCTGGCTGCATTTTTTTGGGGGACTTCTGGAACGGCACAAACTTATGCTCCTGCTGGTGCTACTCCCCTGGCTATTGGTGCGGTGAGAATTGGCCTGGGAGGATTAACACTGTTTATTTTCGCCTTTTTCAAGGGCAAATTCCCCCCTGACAAAAATTGGCCCTATGGAAAAACTCTTTTGGCTGCTGTAACCATGGCAGCTTATCAGGTTTTCTTTTTTTCAGCAGTAGCAGTGACCGGAGTCGCGGTTGCTACGGTAGTGACTATGGGTAGCTCTCCCATTTTGGCCGGTTTGCTGGGCTGGTTAATTAGGGGGATGAGCCCACAGAAAAGCTGGTATGCAGCAACACTGGCAGCAATTATAGGGTGTGCATTTTTGTTATTACCCGAGGCTGAAACAGTCGTGGAACCTTTCGGTTTGTTACTGGCAGTTGGTGGTGGATTTGTTTATGCCTTATATGCAATTGTGAGCAAAGAAGTTCTAGCAGAAAGGTCTGCAGAAACTTTGTTAGGTATTGCAGGATTAATGGGGGGATTACTGCTGCTGCCCTTGTTGTTAATAAATCAACCCACCTGGCTTTTACAGACCGAGGGAATCCAGGTGGGGTTGTATTTGGGATTTATTTCGATGGCTTTACCCTATTTATTTTTTAATTTAGGCCTTGTTATGGTTCCTGTTGCTAATGCCATGACTTTGACCCTGGCAGAGCCTGTAACTGCTGCTTTATTGGGTATTTTTCTCGTAGGAGAAAAGCTGGCTCCTTTAAATTATCTGGGACTTATTTTAATTTTATGTGGTATTGCTGTATTGACCGTAAAAGAAAAATAAACATTTGATTTCATTTTTTTACTTTAATTTTTTTCTTTAATGGCAGCTTGAGCTGCTGCGATATTAGCCAGTGGTATCCGAAAGGGAGAGCAGGAAACATAATCCAGATTTAATTGCTGACAGAATTCAATTGAAGGTGGATTACCTCCGTGTTCACCGCAGATACCCACTTCCAATTCTGGATTGTTTTTTCGTCCGGAATTAACAGCTAATTCCATGATTTTTCCCACACCCTCACGGTCCAGTTCTGTGAAGGGGTCTCTATTAATTATGCCTTTTTCTTCATACTCTTTCAGGAATTTACCGGCATCATCACGGGAGAATCCAAAGGTCAACTGTGAAAGATCATTGGTGCCAAAGGAAAAGAAATCTGCCTGTTCAGCAATTTTATCGGCTACCATGGCTGCTCTGGGGATTTCAATCATTGTACCAATGTGATAATCCAAATAGGTATCTTTTTCTTTGATCTGGGTTTCAATAACATTTTCTGCTTTTTTCCTTAATCTCTTTAATTCTTCTGTTAAGCCGATCAGTGGAATCATGATAAAGGGTTTAACTTCTATATTTTTCTCTTGTTTTACAGAAATAGCAGCAGAAGCTATTGCTTTGACCTGCATATTATAAATTTCTGGATAAGAAATCCCCAGTCTACAGCCTCTGTGTCCCAGCATGGGATTTGTTTCTTCCAATTCGTTTATTTTTTCCTTTATTTTATCGGGAGAAGTTTCCAGGGTATCTGCCAGTGATTTGATTTCAGAATCCGCTTCAGGTAAAAACTCATGAAGTGGCGGGTCAAGCAATCTAATTACTACCTTTCGTTCTCCCATAGTGGAAAAAATGTCGTAAAAATCTTCTTTTTGATAGGGCAATAATTTTTGCAAAGCTTCTTCTCTTTTCTGGCGATTTTGGGCTATAATCATTTCTCTTACGGCGGAAATTCTTTCCTGTTCGAAAAACATATGCTCGGTTCTACAGAGGCCTATCCCCTCTGCACCTAATTCCAGGGCTGTATTTGCATCTTCAGGGGTATCAGCATTGGCCATGATTCCCAGATCTCTTTTGTCTTGAGCCCAGTCAGTGAGACGATTAAAATCTTCTGATAATTGAGTGGCTCTGGTCTTTATACTGCTGGCATAGACTTTGCCGGTGTTACCATTTAATGAGATTATATCTCCCTGCTTATAAACTTCATCTTCTTTCCAAAACTGCTTTTTCTCTTCATCTACGATCAGGTCCCCTGCTCCGGCCACACAGCATTTACCCATGCCTCTAGCCACTACAGCGGCATGTGAGGTCATTCCTCCTCTAACCGTGAGAATTCCTTCTGCAGCATTCATCCCTTCTATGTCTTCCGGAGAAGTTTCGTTTCTAACTAATATAACCTTTTCGCCGCGTTCTGAAGCCTTTACCGCTTCTTCCGGAGAGAAATAAATTTTACCAGTTGCAGCACCGGGGGAAGCAGCAAGAGCCGTAGTAATTTCTTTAGCTTCTTCCATTTCCTCATCATCAAAAGAGGGATGAAGCAGCTGCTCCAGTTTTTCTGGTTCCACCCGCATCAGGGCAGTTTCGCGGTCTATAACTCCTTCGTCAACCATATCGACAGCAATTTTCACAGAAGCTTTGGCAGTGCGTTTTCCCGTCCGGGTTTGTAATATATAGATTTGTCCTTCCTCAATGGTGAATTCAATATCCTGCATATCTTTATAATGTTCTTCCAGAGTATCGACAATATTCATGAACTCCTCATAAGCTTCTGGCATTAATTCTTCCAGTTCTTTAATATCTTTAGGTGTTCTGGTGCCGCTTACCACGTCTTCTCCCTGGGCATTGCTCAAAAATTCTCCGTATACTTTGTTTTCTCCTGTGGAGGGATTTCTGGTGAAAGCTACTCCAGTCCCTGAATTCTTACCTATATTACCAAAAACCATTGTCTGGACATTAACAGCAGTACCCAGATCATCAGGTATGTTATTCAATCTTCTATACGATTTGGCTCTTTCGTTATTCCAGGAATCAAAAACGGCTCTGATAGCTGCGAGCATCTGTTCTTTAGGTTTTTGGGGGAAAGGTTTATTGCTTGAGCTGCTGATTATATTTTTATATTGTTCGATAATAGTCTGTAAATTTTCCACTGAAAGTTCAGTATCACTGGTAATATTGTTATCCTCCTTGATATCTTCCAGAGCCCGAGAGAATTTGTGGGCAGTAATACCCAGTACAACTTCTCCGAACATCTGTAAAAGTCGGCGATAGCTGTCATATGCAAAGCGTGGATTATTGGTCTTTTCGCTTAAACCTTCTACAGTTTCATCGTTTAGTCCAATATTTAATACCGTGTCCATCATTCCTGGCATAGAAACAACTGCTCCAGAACGAATTGAAACCAGTAAAGGATTTTCCGGGTCCCCAAATTTTTTGCCGGTTTTTTCTTCCAGAGATTCTAAATGATCAAAAATTTGTTTTTCCATTTCTTCACTAATACTGCTGTCGTTATCGAAGTATTCAAGACAGGCTTCAGTAGTTAAGACGAAACCGGGAGGAATAGGCAGTCCTAAATTGGACATCTCTGATAAATTTGCACCTTTCCCTCCTAATAAATCTTTCATCTCTGTTGAACCCTGAGAAAAATCGTAAATTAATTTTTTCATAGACACCCCTCCACAAAAAATTATTTTAAAAATTACAATTTTTATTATAGCTTATAAACTCCTTAATGTCAATGCTGAGAATCGGTTTAGCCTAACTTTAGTTATGGCTTCTAGGTTAATTAAACTGAATTTTATTTGAACTCAATTTTAAAATGTTTAGAAGCAGGACTGAGCTAATATGCCATAATTTCAGCAGGGAGAAAGGGAATTTTATTTTTTTCCAGAATATCTTAATAACAGGATTTTGCAGGCTAATTTAACAATTTGTTTAACTATATTTAATAACCAGGCTGAAATTGAGGGTGGGAAATATTTTGTCTTTAGAAAAAGATACTTTGAAAGGTCAGATTGAAAGGATAACCTATCATAACCCTGAAAATGGTTATACGGTTGCCCAATTAAAACTGGAAGAAGGTAGTGATATAGTTTCCATAGTTGGTAATCTACCTTCACCTGAACCTGGACAGATAATAGTTTTAGAAGGGGAATGGGTTATTGATTCCAGGTATGGGGAACAATTTGAATTTGATTCTTACAGTTATGATGTTCCTGTAACTAAAGAAGGAATAGAAAAATATTTGGGTTCGGGTTTAATTCCGGGTATTGGCCCAGTTATGGCCAGCAGAATAGTAGATAAATTTGGGGACAGAGCTTTAGAAATTATAGATGAAAATCCTGAGCGTTTAAAAGAAGTGGAGGGTATTGGCCAGAAAAGATATAAAGAAATAAAGAAGTCCTGGCGGGAACAAAAACAGGTACGAGAGATAATGGTTTTCCTTCTATCTCAGGGAATTAGTCCTAACTATTCAGCTAAAATTTTTGAAGAATATGGTCAGGAATCTATTAATATTGTAAAAGAAAATCCTTATAGACTTGCCAGAGATATCTGGGGCATAGGTTTTAAACGAGTAGACGACATAGCTCAAAATTTAGGTATCGGTCATGATGATGAAGTGCGGATCGAAGCAGGTTTGAATTATATTTTAAACGAAGCCGTGGAAGAAGGACATGTATATTTACCGGAGAAAAATTTACTCTCCAGAGCCGAGGAGGTTCTGGAGGTAAATTGTGATAAAATTAAAGATGTGACAGGTGATATGTATCATGAGGAAAAACTTATCAGGGAAAAACCTGAGAATAATCTTTTTGATAAAGCTGTAACTGCTGTATATCTGCCTGCTTTTTATTATGCTGAAGAAGGTATAGCTGAGAAGCTTACTGAATTGATTGCTTATCCAAACCCACAGCTGCCCGCAGAAATTTCACAGCTAATAAATTCAGCAGAAAATAATCTGAATATACAATTGTCTCAGGAACAAAGGGCTGCAGTTGAAAAAGCTGCTGAAGATAGACTGGTAATTGTTACCGGGGGACCAGGAACAGGGAAGACTACTATAATCGAAGTTATGCTGGAAGTTTTCGATAAATTATCTTTTGAAGTCAGTCTGGCGGCTCCTACAGGGAGAGCAGCCAAGAGAATGGAAGAAACGACTCAAAGGGAGGCGGAAACCATTCACAGGCTGCTGGACTTTAATTATCATGAAGGGGGGTTTAACAAAAATCAGGATAATCAACTGGAAAAAGATATAATTATTATAGATGAGGCCTCGATGCTGGATACCATGTTGATGTATAACCTTGTCAGAGCTATCCCTCCCCAAACGGGATTGATACTTGTTGGTGATGTAAATCAACTTCCTCCCGTGGGGGCAGGGTATGTTTTAAGGGATCTACTGGATTCAGGAGTTTTACCTGTGGCAAAGTTAACAGAAATTTATAGACAGGCTGAAGAAAGTTCAATTATTGTTAATTCTCATAGAATAAACTCCGGTAAAATGCCGATTTTAAACTCAAAAACTGAGTCAGAATTAAAAGATTTCTATTTTATTGAAGAGGACGATAAAGAAAATATTTTGCAGTTAATAATAAAAATAGTTTCAGAGAGAATACCTCAGCGATTTAATCTGGATCCAGTTGAAGAAGTACAGGTTTTGAGCCCGATGCATAGAGGTTTAATAGGCATAGGAAATTTGAATAGAGAATTAAAAAGTGTGCTTAATCCCGGTCATAAAGACAAAACTTTACAGTGGGGTAGCAGGGAGTTTAAGGAAGATGATAAAGTGATGCAGATAAAAAATAATTATGATCTGGAAGTTTTTAACGGTGATATTGGAAAAATAAAAATGGTTCAGCAAAAAGAGGGTAAAATGGTGGTAAACTTTTCAGGGAGAGATGTAATATACGAAGGTAAAGATCTGGAACAGTTGAGATTGGCCTATGCCATAACAGTTCATAAATCTCAAGGTTCGGAATATTCAGCTGTAGTTTTGCCTGTTTCTACTCAGCATTATATAATGTTACAGAGGAAATTGATTTATACAGCTTTGACCAGAGCCAGGGACCTGACAGTACTAATAGGATCCAAAAAAGCTCTGGGGATTGCAGTAAATAACAATGAGGATGAACAAAGATTTTCTCTGCTCGACGAGAGAATTCAGACGAAGTTATAAATAATAGCAATATAATTTCGGCAGGATAAGGCAGGAGGTTTGATTATTTATGGTAGAAATGGAAGGTGAAGAAATGGCTGGCTTTTTAGAGGCCATTTTGAACTGGTTAACAGATGAAATATTTATTTTTGAGAATTTAATCTCATTTTTAGTTTTTCTGGCTCTGGCGGGAGCGGCCTTTTTGATTCGGAAAAAGGTTATTAAGAGAGGAGAGAGTATTCTAAATAATTTGCCCGGAGCTGCAGCAGAAGAAGCTAAAGAATTTTGGACGGAAATTTATCTCGCTGTTATTTTACTTATATTTATAGGTTTTTATAACGTCTTTGCTGCGGTTTTAGGACTGCCAGCTGCCATTACAGCTATTGCAGGGTATTTGTTGACAGCCTGGTTTATAATAAAGTTTATTGCCTGGTTTTTGCCTGACACGATCTGGGTTCAATTATTATCCTATCTGGTCTGGATAGTTGCTGTTTTAAATATTTTGGGGATTTATGAGATGGTGGTAAATTTTCTAGAGGATGTGGAAGTAAATCTGGGTGAGCTACAGTTATCCGTTATGCTTGTATTAAGAGGCATTTTAGTTTTTGGTCTGCTTTTTTGGCTGGCAGGCTGGATTGAAAAATATTTGCGGCGGAGCTTAAGAAAAAATGAAAATTTAACCCCTTCAGTCAGGGTGCTTTTACAGAAAATAATTAGAATAGTAATTTTCATATCAGCATTCCTAATAGGATTAAGCAGTATTGGCATTGATCTCAGCGCTTTTGCTTTTATTGGTGGTGCTGTTGGTGTTGGGCTTGGTTTTGGTCTGCAGAAAATTGTATCTAATTTTGTCAGTGGTATTATTATTATACTTGACAAATCAATTAAACCAGGAGATGTAGTAGAAATAAATGAAATATTTGGTGAAGTGCGCAGTCTCAATTCCCGATTTGTTTCTGTGGTAACAAGGTCTGGTAAAGAATTTTTAATTCCCAATGAACATTTTATTACCAATCAGGTTATAAATTGGTCTTATAGCAATGACCTTGTTAGAATTGATCTTGATATCGGTGTAGGATATAATAGCGATTTAAATTTAGTTAAAGAGATGATATTGAAGTCAGTTGAAGATAAAAAGAGGATTTTAAATAGGCCAAAGGCCAGCTGTTTAGTTAAAGGTTTCGGTGATAATACTGTTGACTTTCAATTGCGTTTTTGGATACAGGATCCTGAGAATGGTGTAGATAATATTAAAAGTGAATTAATGCTGGAAATTTGGGACCGTTTTCAGGAAAAAGATATTAATATTGCATTTCCCCAGCGCGATCTACATTTTGAGTCAATATCTGCGGAAGCAGCAGAAAGCCTTAAAGAAATTTATCAAAAGCAGAATAGTGATAATAATTCTGAAGCATAAATTAGTTGATCAATTTGCCAATTAATAGACTTCCCTCGAAAAGTAAAATTAATGGAAAAGCCAGCAGAGCCTGGGTTACTATATCAGGGGGAGTTAAAATTGCTCCAACCACAAAAATCAAAACAATTACGTATTTTCTAAAAGCCGATAAATTTTCAACTGTTACAAGACCCATTTTAATCATTAAGTTCAGAACTAAAGGCATTTGAAATATTAAACCAAAAGGAATTAGGAGTGTGATTAGAAAAGAAATATAAAAATCAAGAGATATCATCGCTTCCAATTCTGGACCGCCAAAATTCAGGAGGAAATTCATGCCCAAAGGCAGTACTATAAAAAAACCAAAAATAATTCCTGCGTAAAATAAGATGAGAGATGTAGGCATTATGATATAAAAGAATTTTTTCTCATTCTTCTTTAAGGCAGGTAAAACGAATTTCCAGAATTGATAAATGATGACCGGCAGGGAGATTATTATCCCGACTAAAATTGATACTTTTATATGAGTTATAAAAGCTTCTGCTGGGCTGAGAAAAACGAGATTTCCCACTGGTTCGGATAGATAATCAATTAATTCTTCAGAAAAAATGTAGGAGAACACAGAAAATATTAGAACTGATAACAGTGCCCTGATTAATCTGCTGCGGAGTTCTGTTAAATGTTCTACCAATGTCATTTCCAGATTTTCTTCAGTTTCTGTTTCGGCCATAAATTTTCCATCCCCCTATGTGATTTGCCGGTCTGTCAAAAATAATGTTAACCAATACTTTGATTTGAAATATATCAAATTAGTAATATTTTTCTGTTAGAGAATAATTTAACTGAATTTATTCTAAATTTTCGTTGTTGTCTTCTTCCTCCTCTATGCTGGCTGTCTCTTCAACTTCTTTACTGGCCTGTTTTAATTCTCTTATTCCTGATCCAATAGCCCTGCCTATTTCTGGCAGTCTACTGGGGCCAAAAATGACTAGAACTATAACCAGCACTATAATGAGTTCTGGAGCACCTAATCCAAACATGTTATTCCTCCTCTATTATTGCCTGGATAATAAAAATTCTTTTAAATGTCCATTTTTATTATACTACCTATTAAAACGAAATTAAAGTAATATTTTATTTCAAATATAATATTAATTACAAAGGTAACAGTTAATTTTATACTTGACCTGAAGTTAAATATAAGTTATTATAGTTTTAACTCATTAATAATTTACAAAAGGAGGGATATTTTGGCGGAAACCACTGAAGACCATATCACCGTAAAAGCCATGGAAGATGGCGTGAATTTAATTGGCCTTACCAGAGGAGAAGAGACAAAATTTCACCACACAGAAAAACTTGACAGAGGAGAAGTAATGATAGTACAGTTCACAGAACATACTTCTGCTGTTAAAATTCAGGGAAAAGCAAAAATTATATCAAAACATGGAGAAGTAAGCTCTGAATAGTATTGAGAGTAGTACAATTGAGAAGAGATAAGCCAGGTCGGATGAGATGAGTTAAGCTGAGGTTATAGTGCATGGGGCAGTATAGCTAATACAATGTTTTCATCTCATCGGGCTGGTGTCCGATTTTTTTTATTTAAAAGATATTACTGAAGTTGAATCAAACAATAATTTTTATAGGAGGAAATAATGATGAGTAAAAATTTTGAGGATGCCACCCGAAGTAAAGAAAAAGATGGATTTTTTGGAGATTTTGGAGGGAGATTTGTTCCGGAACCATTGGAGCCTGCCCTGGAGGAATTGGAGTCTGCCTATTTTCATTACAGCAAACAGAAAGAATTTCAGGAAACTTTTAAACATTACCTGCGAGAAAATGTGGGGCGCCCCAGTCCTCTCTATTTTGCCGAAAGATTAACAGCAAAGTACGCAGGGGCAAAAATTTACCTTAAAAGAGAAGATTTAAATCATATGGGGGCCCATAAGATTAACAATACCATTGGGCAGGCACTGCTCGCTGATACAATGGGAAAAGAAAAACTTGTAGCGGAAACAGGTGCTGGTCAACACGGAGTAGCAACAGCTACAGTTGCTGCAATGTTTGGACTGGACTGTGAAATATTCATGGGTGAGAAAGATGTTAAAAGACAGGAGTTGAATGTTTACAGAATGAGGCTTTTAGGAGCAAATGTGAATTCTGTTTCCAGAGGAGATGCTGCTCTTTCTGACGCGGTAGATGCAGCTTTGGAACATTGGGCTAAAAATCTTAATGATACTTTCTATCTGCTCGGGTCTGCTGTAGGCCCTCACCCATATCCTACAATGGTTAGAGATTTTCAATCCGTGATAGGTAGAGAAGCCAGAGAACAAATTCTCCAGAAAGAAGATAAGCTGCCGGATTACCTTCTGGCCTGTGTAGGTGGTGGAAGTAATGCTATAGGATTATTTCATGCCTTTCGTGATGATAAAGATGTGAATATTATGGGTTTAGAAGCAGGTGGAAAAAGCAGCAAAGAAGGTGAACACGCTGCGACTTTAAGTTCAGGGAAACCCGGGATAGAACATGGTTATAAAAGTTATCTTTTGCAAAATGGTAACGGTGAGGTTTCATCAGTACATTCGATAGCAGCTGGGCTTGATTATCCAGGAGTTGGGCCTGAACATAGCTATATGAAAGAAACTGGCAGGGCGGAATATAAATCTGTGACCG
>CAYOFJ010000004.1:0-23039 GCA_964403065.1 uncultured Halanaerobiaceae bacterium
GCCCAGGACCACAACTTAAACAGCAGGTTAAGATATAAGAGTACAATATATCAATAAATTATAAGACAAGATTTTATGAAAAGGGGTATGAAGGCGATTTTTCCTTCATGCCTTTTTATTTTTTGTCAGCATACTTATAAAATAAAACAATCATTTGACTTAATAATATAATTTCGGTATAATTTAAAACAGAACGATTAATAATCGCTGTTTTATAGTCATAATCAAAATACAGTAAAATGAACGTTTTAAATATTTTATAATGTTATGAACTAATTTTACATAAATGTGTAAATTTTTAATTGAAGTATCAGATGTAAGGTTTAGGAAAGGGGGAAAATTTAATGGAGAATGATAGTAAGCTTAAAAAAGAGGAAGCGGATGAAAACTATCTTAACAAAACCTTGATGAATGGACTAAAAATTTTAGAGGAATTTTCTGAAAATAACACCGAGATGGAGTTGAAAGAATTAGTAGATGCAGTTGAGCTTAATAAAAGTTCCGTTTGGCGGCTTGTATATACATTAGAACATATGGGTTATCTGCAGAGCATACCTGATGAAAATAAATATAAACTCAGTTTCAAGGGGCTTAATTTTGCCAGAATAATTTTAAATGATTTGAACATCAGGGAGAAAGCACTACCCTACCTCAAAAGATTATCAGAAAAGCTGGACTTAAACGTAAACTTAAGTATGCTGGCTCAGGATAAAGCAGTATTAATTGCTACAAAATCTGCTCCCAGTATACCGGATAATTATTTTCATGTAGGCCGTGAATTACCACTTCATGCTACTGCTTCGGGAAAAGTTCTGCTGGCTTTTCAGCCGGTCAAGCGGCGAGAGGAAATCCTGGAGAATCTGGAGATGGACGAGCTTACAAAATATACGAAAACTGACAAAAAAGAGTTAGAAGATAATCTCAAGGAAATTCGGGAAAGAGGTTATGCATTTGATAGAGAGGAATATGCCGTAAATACTCGCTGTCTGGCTTTTCCTATAATTAATGATAAAGGTGAAATAACTGCCAGTCTTAGCGTTTCCAGCCGCAAATTAAAATCAAGAGATGAGTTGAATATGGAAGAATACCTGGATGATGTGGCTAAAATAGCTGATGACATATCCTATGAACTGGGTTTTGGACTTTTTAGTCCAATCGGTTAATTTCGCAAAAATTTTCCGGTGAAATAGCCCATAAAATGTTTGTAAATATAATTGAGCAGGAGGGGAAGCTAATGCAGCTTATTTTTACAGTAAATCCTGGCAACACTTCTACAGAATGTGGACTATTCCGTATAAAGCAAAAAAAAGCAGCAGCAGAAAACTCCACAAATAAACTGGAATTACTGGCAGCACAGACACTGGAACATCCATCAGAAAAATTGAATGAATTTGAAAATGTTTCCCATCAGCTGGAATACAGACAAAAATTAGTAGAAAAATTTTTGCAGAATAATTTGCCTTCACGGGCAGATCTGATCTTTTGTGCGGGCAGAGGCGGTATGTTAACACCGGTGCCCAGTGGAGCTATTAGAGTTAATGAAAAACTGGTAAATTTTTCGCTGGATAATCCGGTATATTATCACGCTTCTAATCTAGGTGCCCCCATTGCTTATGAAATAGCCAATCAGCACGAGGCAGAGGCCATTATTGTAGATCCGGTAGCTGTGGATGAATTTAAAGATGTAGCCAGAATTTCCGGTTGTGAGGATTTTCCGCGTTTTAGTTTTGTTCATGCTCTTAATGTTCGCTCTACACTCCGCCAGCTTTCAGAGGAGCTCAACACAAATTTTTCCGATTTAAATTGTGTTGTAGCACATCTGGGAGCTGGTTTTTCTATTGCGGCCGTGGAAAAAGGTGAAATAGTTGATAACGATAACCGCATGGAAACGGCCGCTTTTACCCCGGAACGAGCTGGAGGTGTACCTCCCATTCCCCTGGTGGAAGCCTGTTTTTCGGGCGAGTTCAGCAAAAAGGAAATTATGGACAGGTTATATGGGGGTGGGGGAGTTTATAATTACCTGGGGACGAAAGATATGAAAGAAGTTATTGAAAGAGTAGAGTCCGGAGAGGAAAAGGCCAATCTGATTTATAGGGCTATGATATATCAGCTTGGTAAATCCATTGCTGCTATGGCCTCGGTTCTGAATTTTTCTCTGGACGGTATAATTTTAACCGGAGGCCTGGCTAATAGTGATAGAATAGTCGGGGATATTACTGACAAAGTAGAAAATCTGGGAGAAGTTTATGTATTTCCCGGCAGCCGGGAGAAAGAAGCGCTGGCTGAAACCGCTTTTAGTGTGCATAATGGGGAAGCCAGCTGTGAGGAATGGCCAGTTACTACCAATGAAAAACATAAAGAACTATTAAGAGAAGGTGGATTTGTTAAACGAGAGATAGGTGAGTTTAATTATGATTAAAACTTTTGCAGAATTAAAAGAAAAAGCTCAGGAACTGCCCCCGATAAGTATAGCTTTTGCGGCAGCCGAAGATGAAGCTGTGCTGAATGGAGCAAAAGTCGCCATA
This sequence comes from uncultured Halanaerobiaceae bacterium, assembly GCA_964403065.1. Classification (GTDB taxonomy): domain Bacteria; phylum Bacillota; class Halanaerobiia; order Halanaerobiales; family Halarsenatibacteraceae; genus Halarsenatibacter. The sequence goes on from CAYOFJ010000004.1 coordinate 2,526, forward strand.
GAGGCAGGAATTCTCGAAAAGCCGGTTTTTACTGGTGCTGAACATAAAATTGAAAGTATTTTAGCTGAAAATGAAATTGAACTATCTGAATATGAAATATGGTCTGCCGACAGTGATTTAGAGGCAGCGCAGCAAGCTGTTAAAGCTGTAAGAACAGGTCGAGCGAATACAATAGCTAAAGGAAATTTAAAAACACTTTATTACTTAAAAGCTATTCTGGATAAAGAAAAAGGTCTGAGTGGTGGAGCTAAAGTTTTAAGTAACCTAACTTTATTTGCCATGGAAAGCTATCATAAATTTATTGCGGTTACCGATAATGCTATAACACCTCAGCCGGATCTGCAGCAAAAAAAGGCCATTATAGAAAACACCCGGGCTATGTGGGATAGTTTGCATGTTTCACCTCCTAAAGTGGCTGTGCTGGCAGCAGTTGAGACAGTTAGTGACAAAATGCAGGCCACAGTAGAAGCCAGCTGTCTGGATAAAATGGCCGATCGCAGCCAAATAGAAGGCTTTCTGGTGGAAGGCCCTCTTTCCTATGATGTGGCCATGGACAGTTCTTCCGCTGAGCGCAAAGGTATGGGAAACTTTTCTGTGCCGGGAGACCCAGACCTGTTATTGATGCCCAATCTGGAAGCAGGAAACATGGTGGGCAAAAGCTTTAAACTTCACGGCAATGCTAATTCCGGGGGAGTAGTGCTGGGGGGCGATGTACCCGTCATATTAAATTCCCGGGCAGATGGCTCTCAAAAACGCCTGAATTCATTGCTGCTGGCTAGAGTTATTTTAGCATAAAAGTTCCGGGCCGATAAATTGTAAAACCATTTTTAAAGGAGATTGAGATAAAGATGACGGCAGAAAAGAAAAAATTACTGACAATAATAGTCACACTAATACTGGGGTATTTAATTACTTTACTGCCTTTTCCAGAAGCTTTTAGCAGAGAAGCAATTTTGATGTTATCAATAGCTTTTATCGGTGTAGTTTTCTGGATAACCGAATGTATCCCCATCTATGTTACAGCCCTGGTAATCATGTTTTTGCAGGGAGTTTTGGGAATACAACCCATCGGTGAAGTGCTTGGTTATATTGCTACCCCTGTTAATACCATTGTACTGGCGGGGTTTATTATAGCCACCGCTTTTTCTCAGTATAATCTGGATACCAGGTTCAGTCTTCAGGTTATTTCTATCATGGGCAAAAAATCCAGAAATCTGGTGCTGGGAGCTATGATTTCTACCGCGCTGCTTTCTATGTGGATAGCTAATACCGCGGCCGCAGCCATTATGGTCCCCATAGGGGTAGGTATTCTGGAAATAGAGAGCCGGGAAAGAAGAGCCAAAAGTAATTTGGGTAAGGTGATGATGATTGGTATAGGTTATGCCGCTCATATTGGGGGTATAGGGACACCGGCCGGAACAACTGTAGCACCTATAACTATAGCATTTTTGGAAGATATGGCGGGAATACATATTAACTTTTTGGAATGGATGCTGCGGGGTGTGCCTGTTGTACTTATACTTGTACCTATTGCCTGGTTTATTCTCACTTTTCTTATTCATCCCCTGCAGAAAAGAGAGATTGGCGGAGGCAGAGAGGTAGTTTCCAAACAGCTGCATGAATTAGGAACACTCACCAGTAAACAAAAACACGTTATTTTTCTTTTTATTCTTTCTATTTTCCTGTGGGTGGCAGATTCTTTTCTTCCCCTTATGGAAGATTGGCTGTTTGTTGCTTCTCTGATAATTGTTTTTATGTTTTTGGCCCCTATAATAGGTGTTATAAACTGGAAAGACGCTCAGGAAGAAATTGGCTGGGGAGTTTTTATTCTAGTAGGAGGAGGACTTGCTCTGGGGTCGGGACTGGAGACGACTGGGGTTATCAATATTGTCGGAGGTTTTCTGGCTGAAATACTGGTAAATTCACCGTTTATTTTAATTATTATTGTGATTGGTCTGCTCTCGGCTATTAGTATCACTTTGCTTTCTAGTGTTACCGCTACTTCCAGTACTATTGTACCTATAGCCATAACTCTGGCCATGCGTTTCGGTATGGATATTACCATTTTTGCCATGGTTTCAGCATTTGGAGCATCTCTGGCTTTTTTACTGCCCATAACTCCGCCAAATGCTATCTCTTATAAACATGGATATTTTAATAGTTATGAGATGACCAAGGCCGGCGTACCCACTGTGATTCTTGCGGTTATTTTAATTGGAGCAGTTTTCAGCCTTATATGGCAGCTGGCATAAACTGTCGGCAGGTATGGCAAATTTTTATTCAAATTATCCTGGGTGTAAAGGAGGAAATATCAAATTGGCAAAAATAAAGCTGGATAGAAATCTGTGCAAAAAATGCGGGATATGCAGCGAGTTCTGTCCTGTAGATGTGTATTCTTTCAATGAACTGGAAGGACCTAAAGCCGAAAGAGAAGATGACTGTACAACCTGTGGAATCTGTGTGGAGATGTGTCCTGATTTTGCCATCGAGGTTTATGAGGATGAGGAGGTCAAGCAATGAATAAAACAACTACAGAAAAGAGAAGAACATTTATGAAGGGAAATATTGCCGTGGGTGAGGCTGCCCTGGCGGTAGGTGCCGAAATTTTTGCCGGTTATCCCATAACTCCTTCTTCTGAAATAGCTGAACATGCTTCTATCAACCTGCCCAAAGTGGGAGGAAAGTATGTGCAGATGGAGGACGAGCTGGGAAGTATTAGTGCTGTAGTAGGTGCCAGTATGTCCGGAGCTAAAGCTTACACTGCTACCAGTGGTCCGGGGATCTCCTTGATGAATGAAAACATAGGTCTGGCCTGTATGGTAGAAGCCCCCTGTGTGATTGTAAATGTACAGAGGGCAGGTCCGAGCACCGGCCTGGCTACCAAACCTGCTCAGGGAGATATGATGCAGGCCAGGTGGGGAACGCATGGAGATCATGCTATAATTGCGCTTTCTCCCTCCAGTGTTCAGGAGTGCTTTGATCTGACGGTCAAAGCTTTTAATATGGCTGAACGTTATCGGACACCGGTTATATTGCTTATGGATGGATTGGTGGGGCAGATGTATGAGACCATTGAAATTCCGGGAGAGGTTGAAAGCGAGTATAGGAAAATGGCTGACTGCCCTCCGGAAGAGTTTAAGCCTTATGACTTTGCTGAAGAAGATCTGGTACCTGATTTTGCTCCTTATGGAGATGACAGAATAAATCGGGCCAATGGATCCGGACATGGTCTGGATGGTTATGCTGATAGCAGCCCGGAAAATTATGATATGCTGGTTAATCGACTGGTGGATAAAATTGAAAAAAACAAAGATGATATTTGCCTATACAATGAATACAGATGTGAGGATCTGGAAACTCTTATTATCAGTTACGGCTGCAGTGCCCGCTCTGGTCGAGCAGCTGTGGATAAACTCAGACAGCAGGGCCATAAAGCTGGACTGCTTAAACTGAAGACCGTCTGGCCTTTTCCCGATAAGGTAATTCAGGAATATGCCGAACAGGCGGAGACAATTATAGTGCCGGAGCTGAGTCTGGGGCAGCTGCGGGATGAAATTATAAAGTATGTTGATGATAGGCCTGTGCTGGGTGTGAATAAAGTTAATGGCCTGCCCATTGCCCCGGAAGAAATCGTAGAAACGGCAAAAAGATAAGGAGGAAATGAAATGATAAGCCCTGACAACAAATTTCTCAGGAAAGACAAACTGCCGACGCTGTGGTGTGCAGGCTGTGGTAATGGTATTCTCATGGGAGCTATTATGAGAGCCATGGAAGCCTGTGATTTTGCAGTAGAAAACACAGTGGTGGTTACAGGTATCGGCTGCTGGGGTAAAGCTGATGATTATTTTTCTACCCATGCATTTCACGGTACTCACGGCCGGGCTATTCCCATCGCTACTGGAATAAAATTTGCCCGTCCTTCCCTAAATGTAGTTGCTATGGTAGGAGATGGAGACGGGGCTACTATCGGCGGCAATCACTTAATACATGCTGCCCGCCGCAACACTGATATTACTGTAATTATGTCCAATAATTTCAATTATGGCATGACAGGAGGACAGTATTCAGGATCTACCCCGCGTGATTCAATTACTTCCACTTCTCCTTACGGACATGTAGAGGATGAATTCAATATTTCAGCTTTAGTGAAAGAGAGTGGTGCTGGCTATGTGGCCCGGGAAACTGTGGCCAAACAGAAACAGCTGGAAAAATATATTAAAAATGCCTTCGACAGAGGAGAAGGTTTTAGGTTTATCGAAGCTCTCAGCACCTGTCCAACCCAGTACGGCAAAAATAATAAGCTGGGTGATGTATCGGAAAGATTGAATGATCTGGCCGAAAATCGCGTTGATATAGATAATATAAAAGAACTCGACAGTGAACAGCTGCAGAATGAATTTGTTGTGGGCGAATATGCTGACGAAAAGGTAGAAAGTTACCTGCAAAGATATGAAAAGCTGCAGCAGGAACTGTCCCCGGAAAGGAGTGAATAAAATCTATATGGCTGATGAGCGCTGGGAGATAATATTAAGCGGTATAGGTGGACAGGGACTGGTTTCCAGCGGAAATATTCTGGGAGAAGCTGCCAGTGAATACGAAGATAAATTTGTCACCATGACCATGACCTATGGGGTATCTGCCCGGGGCGGATTTTCCAAGTCAGATATATTAATCGATGAAGAATTTGTTCCTTATTATAAGGCTTTAAATCCTGGAATTGTGCTGGTGCTGGCGGACAAAGCTTATGGAAAAATCAAGGATAAAATAGGCCCGGAGACACTGGTGATTATTAATGAAGATGAAGTGGAAAACTATGACGAAAATTTAGGTGATGTTCACAGTTTCCCCCTTTCAGAGCTTGCTTTTGAAGTTGGTTCTCTAAAAACCTTAAATGTGCTGGCTTTAAGTTTGATAGTGGGAAAAACCGGGCTGATAAAGCGAGAAAATCTGGAGAAAACAATAGCTAATAAATATCCCGAAGCTAAAGAGTTAAATATGAAAGCAGTGGAGAAGGGTTTTGAGCTGGCTCAATAATGACCTGCCCCGTAAACTTTTATATGTAGACTGTAAAGGAGGGCAAAAATATGCAGGCAGATGTAAATATTCTGGCAGATGAGGAACTAGCAAAAATACACGATCAGGCTCTGGATATACTAAAAAATACCGGAATTGAGATGCCGAGCGAAAAAGCGAAAGAATTTTTGAGTTCTAATGGAGCCCGGATTGAAGATGATATAGTTTATATTCCTGAAGATATGGTGGAAGAAGCTTTACAAACTGTGCCTAAAAGAGATGAATTAACACTATATGGTCGTGAGGAAAAACATAATATAGATATTGCTCAAGAAAGTCCGGTTTTAGCCGGCATGGTTCAGGCCACCCAGGTTATAGATCCAGAAACCAGAGAAAAAAGACCTATTGAAGACAAAGATGTGGCCAAATTTATGAGGATGATGAACAAACTCGATAATATTTCTATCAACAGTCCTCTGGGTACACCTCAGAATTTTCCGGATCAAAAGACTGACTGGCATACCTGGGTTATAAGCATCATAAATTCTGAGAAACATATAACCGGTCCTGCCATAAATGGTGAGTGTGTGGAAGCAGCAGTGGAAATGGGATCGGTAATTCGTGGTTCTCGCGAAAAATTTCAGGAGAAGCCCTTTTTCTCTGTCTGGGTTTTGACCCAGCCGCCCCTACATGTTGATGCTGAAACTTTGAGTACTCTGATTACCGCCAGTGAAAATGAAGTTCCTGCTATTATCAGCTCTGGACCGATGATGGGTGTATCTTCACCTGTGACTCTGGCAGGTTCAGTTGCTCAGGTTCATGCTGAAATACTTTCCTGTATAGTTCTTTCGCAGCTGGCAAACAGGGGAGCACCTGTTGTTTATACCAGCTTTGCCCGCATCATGGATATGAAAGTTTCCAATATTTCCATGGCCAGCCCTGAATTTGCCCTCACCAAAGTAGCCATCTCACAGCTGGGACATAAGTTTAATCTGCCCACGCGAATGCCTTCCATGCTCAGAGATGCCAAAACCCTGGATGCCCAGGCCGGATTTGAAACTGGTATGTGCGGGGTCATGGGAGCCATGGAAGCGGATATTATCGATGGTATTCAGCTGGATATGGACATCGTAGTGGACTTTGCTGATCCTGTTTTCTGCAATGAAGCTATGGGACAGGTGAGAAGAGTAGCGCGAGGAATTGAAGTGGATGAAAAAACTCTGGTTAGAGATTTACTTGACGAAGTGGGACATGGAGGTGATTTTCTCAGCACAATTCATACAGCGGAAAATTTCAAAGATGAGTTCTGGCTTCCGGAAATTACGGAAAGACGCATGTGGGAAGACTGGGAAGAAGATGGGGCTCTGGATATGGAAGAAAGAGCTCTGGCCCAGGCTAAAGAACTGTTGACAAAAGATACAGGACCTTCACTGGAAAGAGATGTGCAGGAGCGAATTAAGAAGATAGCAGAAAATGCCTGATGACAGGATTCTAATTTTAAAACTTCATCAAAAAAAAGCTCTATTAAAATCAATTTAACATTGCCAGATTGAATTTACCTGGAGGAGGGAAATTATTAATGGATAATAAGGGTAGTTCTGAAGAAGGTTATCTCAATAAGTGGACTTTTGGAATCAGCGGGGGATTTTTCGTTGTATTTGTTATAACAGCCATTATTGACCTGGATTTTCTGGGCAGCATAGTCGATGTCACCTTTAACTGGAGCGCTAAGTGGTTTGGAGCTTACTGGGAAGTTCTGGTGCTGTTGACTTTCCTGGTGGCTATTGTTCTGGCATTGACCAAATATGGTACTGTCAGGCTGGGAGGAGATGAGCCGGAGATAAGCACCTTCAGCTGGATTGCCATGATTATGACCGCGCTTCTGGCGGGAGGAGGAGTATTCTGGTCAGCAGCAGAACCCATGTACCACTTTTTGGATGTGCCCCCTTTCTTTGAAGGTATTGAAGCTTCCACCGAAGCGGCAATTGCTCCTGCTTTTTCCTTTTCGTTCTTACACTGGGGCTTTTTAGCCTGGGCGATTTTGGGCACACTGGCAACAGTAGTCCTTATGGATGGAGTTCATCAGAAAGGTCTGCCTCTTCAGCCCAGAACATTGCTTCATCCGTTACTTGGAGAAAAAGGAGTTTACAGTCCTCTGGGGGCTTTTGCCGATATAACCTCTATAATTGCTGTTGGTGCTGGTACTATTGGGCCGATAGGATTTCTGGGATATCAGCTTAGTTATGCTCTGGAGACAGTATTTGGTATTCCCGATGTTTTTGTCACCCAGCTGGCTGTGGTTGTAGCCTTCACCATTTTCTACACTTTAACAGCGGTAATTGGACTGCATGATGGAATATCCCGGGTGGCTGATTTCAGTGCCAAATTTGCCCTATTCACGGGTTTTCTACTGCTGGTGTTCGGCCCTACACTCTTTATAATCGATTCAGTGCTGGAAGGGTTTGGCAGCTATCTTGATAACTTCTTTTATCTGAATTTTTATAGAGCTGATGGAGACTGGCTGGGCTTATGGACCGCCTTTTTCTGGGCCTGGTTTATCGGTTTTGCGCCTATGATGGCCATCTTTGTGGCCAGAATCTCTAAAGGGAGAACAATCAGGCAGATTGTCGGTGCTGTCGCAGTCATCTCTCCCATAGTTACTAATTTTTGGTTCGGAATAATCGGGGGCACGGGCATTTTCTATGAGCTGGAAAATCCCGGTTCTATCTCTGAGCCCCTGTATGAAACAGGAATGGCAGCGGCTCTGCTTGATATCATGGGACAGGTCCCGCTGTCAATATTTTTCCTGCCTGCTTTCGTTTTACTGATTGTGCTGTTTCTGGCTACTACTGGAAATTCCAAGGCTTATACCATGTCCATGGTTGTTACAGATAAAGAGGTTCCGCCCGGCTGGGTGAGAGCTTTTTATGGTACCGCCATGGGTGCTGTAGCCCTGGTATTGATGAGACTGGGAGGAGTACAGGCACTGCAGGAATTCATAGTAGTAACTGCAGTTCCGGTATCCATATTATTACTGCCCTCTCTCTGGGATGCACCCAGAATAGCCATGAAGAAATATGCCAGGCAAAACGGGGAACTGCCGGAATCAGAGGAGTAAATTGATTTAGTTTATAATTCCCTTCGCCGGGTGATTTTCTCCGGTGAAGGGAAGTCCCCCCTTAAACTCATTATTATAATACCTTAATATTCAACAAAAGTTTGCACGATCTTTTTTTAAAAAATATCTGGCCTGTTTAAAATTGGGAGGGTTAAAATTTTGAGCCAAAAAATAAGTCTTACGGTAAATGGTAATAAGTACGAGCTGGTGATAGAAGGTCATGAAACTCTGGCCGATGTATTGAGAAATGAGCTGGGGTTAACCGGCACAAAAATTGGCTGTGGAGAAGGAGAATGTGGAGCCTGCACCGTGCTGGTAGATGGTGAAACTGTAACTTCGTGTATTATGCTGGCTGCTCAGGCCGATGGCAGTAAAGTGACCACAATAGAAGGATTGACAGCCCGCAGTGAAGATGAATTGCACCCGGTTCAGAAAGCATTTGTGGAGGCAGGAGCAATTCAGTGCGGATTCTGCACCCCCGGTTTTGTTATGTCCACTGTAAATTTGCTGGAAAGAAATCCTGATCCTTCGGAAGCGGAGATCAGAGAAGGCCTGGCTGGTAATTTATGTCGGTGTACGGGGTATCAGCAAATTTTTGAAGCGGTAGAATTAGCCCGAGAAAAACTGGAGGTGTAAATGTGGAAGATATCAATGATCAATTAAGACAGTATAGAGAGGATTATGATGAAGTAGGAAAAGATAGACCACTGGTTGATGCTAAAGATAAAGTGACAGGACGGGCTAGATATGTAAGTGATGTAAAACTGCCCGGAATGTTGACGGCCCGGGCTATTAGAAGTGATTATGCTCATGCCCGAATTTTAAATATTAAGACCGATAAAGCGGATAAGGTGCCGGGAGTTATAAGTGTTCTAACCCCTGATGATGTTACTCAGCAAAAATGGGGGCCAATTACTCAGGACAGAAACTTACTTTCGCGTAAAGCACGCTTTGCTGGAGATGAAATTGGGCTGGTGGTTGCTGCTGATAGAGCAGCCTGTGATGAAGCTTTGAGCAAAATTTCAGTAGAATATGAGCCACTTACACCTGTTTTAGATATGACTGAAGCTATGGATGATGCGGCCCCGAATATCCATAAAGCTTTTCCCAATAATGTCAACCACCACGTGGAAGTGGAAAGAATATCTGAAGAAGAGATGGAGCGCATATGTGAAGAAGCTCATGTAGTATGTGAAGATGAATATGTTACCAATAGGGTTCACCAGAGTTATCTGGAAACCCAGGGTGTAGTCGCTGCCGAAGATGCTGAAGGTTATTTAACCATGTATGCAGGTGCTCAGGCTCCCACCTGGTGCCGCAGGGATTATGCTTATGCACTGGACATGCCCACTGATAAAACCAGAGTTGTACAGACGCTTTATGGGGGAGGATTTGGAGCCAAAATAGAACCTCAACAACCACCTTTAGGTGCTTTAGCTGCCAGAGAAGTAGGACAGCCGGTTAGATTTATTTTAGACCGCAAAGAGGATTTTCAGAGTGCTTTACCCCGGGTGCCGATGACAATCAAACTGAAAACAGCCTGGAGCAAAGAGGGTGAATTTTTAGCCAAAGACGTCTATATAATTGCTGATCAGGGAGCATATGCCGATTATGGTCTGGCGATAGCCAAGACGGCCATGAAAAGAATAGATACACTTTATCAGGTAAAAAATGTGCGGGCTATCTGTGATGTAGTCTATACAAATAAAGTACCAACTGGATGTTTTAGAGGCTTTGGCAATTCCCAGTCCCATATAGCTCTGGAAACTCAGATCGATAAAGCGGCAGAAAAACTGGGAATTTCTCCGGAAGAAATAAGACTGAAAAATTGCGCTCGACCCGGTTATGAAAATCCTCACGGCTGGCAGGTTAACAGCTGTGAAGTAGAACAGTGTATAGAAAAGGCGGTGGAAGAATCTGAATTTGAGAAAAAGCGAGAAGAATATACAGGGGAAAATGATCACATTAAAAAAGGTATAGGTCTTGCTACTTCCATGCATGTTTCCGGAAATAGAGGATTTTTAAAGGCCTTTGAAGGTGCAGCTGTGCTGTTGAGAATGAATGAAGATGGCAGATTATTTGTATTCAGCAATGAACCAGATATGGGCCAGGGAGCGCGCACAGTTGTAGCGGTAAGTGCTGCTGAGATGCTTGATATGCCGGTGGAAGAGATAAATGTACCCGAAGTTGACACAGATATGGTTCCTTTCGGTACTGGCTGCTGGGCCAGCCGCGGCACCTATTTTGCCAGTTCGGCCACAAGGGAAGCAGCTTATGAGCTTAAACGCAAAATTATTAAACAGGCGAGCGAAATGATGAATATTCCGGCCGATCAGCTGAAAATAAAAGATGGTCATGTAGTATGGGAAAGAGATGAAAACAGAAAAGTATCCTACCAGGAAATAGCCTGGCAGTATGTCTGTGATAATTCGGGAGAAATGTTGATGGCCCAGGGCTCATTTATGCCTGATGTGGAATATCCCGATGAAGATGATTTTGGTAACATTTCTGGTGGTTATGCTTTTGCCTGTAATATAGCAGAAGTGGAAGTGAACACCGAAACAGGTGAAATTGATGTAAACGAGATGTGGGGAGCCTATGATGTAGGTCAACCCATTAATCCTGCTGCTGTAAGAGGGCAGATATGTGGTGGAATGGGAATGGGATTCGGCTGGGCTGTCATGGAAGACATGAAATATGATGAAGATGGACAGCTGATGAATCCTAATTTCCTGGATTACCAGATTCCTACGACCAAAGATATACCGAAGATAAATACTATTATAGCCGATAGTTTTGAATGGACTTCAGGATTTGGTGCTAAATCGATAGGAGAAAATGCTCTCAATCCGGCACCACCTTCCATCATTAATGCTATTTATGACGCTATCGGAGTACGATTCAAGTCTGTTCCGATAACGGCTGAAAAGGTTCTTAAGGGTCTGGAGCAAAAGGCAGATCAGGAGGGGGGAAATTAACATGAGACGCTTTGCCTATCATAGTCCAGAAACCGTCGATGAAGCTATCAATTTGTTGGAGCAAAAAAAGGGGAAAGCAGAGCTGATAGCAGGAGGAACTGACCTGCTGGTGAATGCTAAAAAGGAACTGCATGATCTAAAAAATGTGGTGGATATCAGCAGCATAGAAGATATGCAGGGAATTGAAAAAAGTGGTGATGAAATTCATATAGGAGCAGCTACCAGGATATCGGAAATTGCCGATTCCCCTCTGGTGCAAGAAGAAATTGCGGTGCTGGCTCAGGCTGCCCGGCAGATAGGTTCCCGCCAGATCAGAAATATGGCAACCATAGGGGGGAATATCGGAAATGCGGCACCTTCTGCAGATACTGCCCCTCCTCTGCTGGTGCTAAAAACTGAGGCAGTAATTGCTGGACCTGATGCGGAGCGGAAAGTTCCTATTTGCGATGTTTTTACCGGTCCCTGTGAGACAGCGCTCGGGGCGGAGGAATTAATTAAAAAATTTATTATTCCCTGTCCATCTGCTAATACCGCCTGCTGTTATCATAAAAATATGAGGCGCAAGGCCATGGATGTGGCAGTGGCAGGAACAGCTGTCAGTTTAACAGTTGATGAAGAAGAGGTTGTACAGGAGGCCAGCGTGGCATTAGGTGCAGTTGCCCCCACACCACTTTTAATTGAGGAGATAAATGAGATGCTGGCAGGCAATCAATTGACTTTCGAAAAAGCTCAAGAGGCAGCTAGAGCTGCCCGCAAAAAGGCAAAGCCAGTAGATGATGTGAGGGGCAGCAAATATTATCGCAATCGCATGGTGGAAACCCAGGTAAAAAATGCTTTGCTGGAAACTTATTCACAGCTTACGTAATTATAGTTTTAATTGGTGATAGATAATGACAGTTATAATATATAGGCAGGAAGTTAGATTAAAATAAATTATAAAGGAGAGTGAGCAAAGGTATGAAACCGAATTTAACAACTGAAGTTTGTGGAGTTGAATACAAAAATCCACTGGTTGTAGCTTCTGCTACTCCTACTAAAGATGCAAAAGCTATGAAAAAATGTGTGGAAGCTGGAGTTGGAGGGCTGGTAGCCAAAACTTATAGTCCTGAACCACTTACAAAAGAATATGTATCACCGCGATTTACCGTACTGCATAAAGAAGGTTGGCCAGATGTTTATTCTAACTATTCCTGTGAGTTTCTGGCCCCTTTCAGTGCAGATGATTGGCTGCGCCAGTTAGAAGAGGCCACAGAATACTGTCATGAAAATGATGTACGCATGGTGGGCAGTATTTCTGGAACTACCATGGATAAATGGCAGGAGCTTGCTCAACAGCAGGAAGAAATTGGGGTTGATATGCTGGAGCTTAATTTTGGTTGTCCCCATCCGCGTGACCTTGATTATAAAAGTGGTCAGGTTCTGGGCAGCTCTCCTAAAGCGGCTGCCGAGGTTACAAAAGCGGTAGCGGAAGTAATCGATATTCCCCTATTTATTAAAGTTACTCCCGAAGCAGTCAGTCCTGTAGAGGTTACTCGTAAAGTTATGGAGGCCGGTGCAGATGGGGTGACAGCAATAAATAGATTTCCCGCACTGGATATAGATCTAGATACCGGACGCCCACTTTTACATGGCACCTATTCCGGTGTTGGTGGACCCTGGATGCGCCCTATTACTCTCAAGTGGCTGTCTAAAATATCCAAGGACGTGGGAGCGCCCATATCTGCTACAAATGGTATAAGCTCCTGGAAGGATATAATAAAATGTATCATGGTCGGTGCTTCTACCGTACAAACCTGTACCGCTCTTATGTACGGCCGGAAATCTATGACAGATAAAATAGAAGAATTTCTCAATGGAATTGAAACCTATCTGCAGGAGAAAGGTTATGACTCTCTGGAGGAAATAAGGGGCAAAACTCTACCTCAAATTAAAGAATGGGATAAAGTGGATCGAGAAAACAAGGCTCATCCTGAACTAACTGCAGAGGATTGTACGGGCTGCACTCTTTGTACCAACTGGTGCTTTTATGATGCTATTACTGTTGAAAATGGCAGGGCGGATTTTGATCTTGATAAATGCGATTTCTGTGGTCTGTGTGCTTCTCTCTGTCCGGAGGATGCTATTAGCATGGAGGGAAAAGATGTCTATATGGGAGAATTATACGGCTAAAACAAGTATATTATAAAAATAATATCTTCTAAATTAGATGAATTAAGCAGCTAAATTATTAATTTAGCCTGAAAACTTAACAATTAACAGGGAGGTTAAATACAATGCCCAAACAGGAAATTGAAATTACTGATCCCAAAGAAATAAATGAATGGAGATTGGTTAAAGGAGCCGAAGATAAAGGAATTAGAGAAAAAATTCTCAGTTATGATGAAGAGACGGGAAATTACACCCGATTATTGAGCTTTCCCCCGGGGACAAAAACAGAAGAAGTGCTTGAACATGATTTCTGTGAAGAAGTTTATGTGCTGGAAGGATATTTGAAAGATGTTAATAAAGGTCTGACCATGAAAGAAGGTTATTATGGCTGCAGACCGGTGGGTATGCCTCATGGTCCCTATGAAATTCCCCTGGGTTGTGTAACTTTGGAGTTTAGATATCAGGATCCCAATAAAGAATTTGATGAAGACTGTTCACTGCTGGATATGGATTTTGAAAGATAAGATAATAATGGAGTAAAAAAGGACATATTAACTGAGAATAAATTTCAGAGAAAATTGATTTAAATTGGTCGTGTAGAGGCCGTCCTGTTCTATCATTTAAGCAGTTGTAATGGTGGGAGGACGGCCTTTTCTTAAAGTTTATATTAAGCCTTTACCTGTAGAGAAAGTTAGACAGGTAATTATATTGACAGGAGGGATTAATTTTGCTGGTTGCCTCACTGCAGATGGAAATTAATGATGAACAGAGCAAAAAAAACAGGATCGAACTGGCGGAAAAATTGTTGACTCAGGAAAAAGAAGCTGATTTATTGCTTCTGCCTGAGATCTGGAATACTGGTTATTTTAATTTTGAAAAATATGAAGAAGAAAGCGAATCACTTTCCGGGCCCAGTATCACGGCCATTTCTGAAAAGGCGGCAGAAATAAACTCTTATGTATTTGCCGGCAGCATTGTGGAAGAGGATGAAGGTGATTATTACAATACCAGTGTTATGCTGAATCCGGAAGGCGAAATTATTGCCACTTACCGCAAATTGCATTTATTTGGTTATGGTTCGGCAGAAACGGAGGTTTTAACACCCGGTGAAGAGGTTGTGACGGTGGATACTGAGCTGGGCACTCTGGGTTTATCTACCTGCTATGATTTGAGATTTCCGGAACTCTATAGAAAAATGCTTGATCAGGGAGCAGAAATATTCTTAATTACATCCGGCTGGCCTTTTCCCCGTGTTGACAACTGGAAAACTTTGAATAAAAGCCGGGCAGCAGAAAACTTGAGCTATCTGATTTCCTGTAATTGTGCGGGAAACTGTCAGGGTACACAGTTTTTAGGTCACAGTATGATAGTTAATCCCTGGGGTAATACTATAGCCAGCAGTGCTCATAGGCCTACAGTTGTAAAAGCGGAGATTGATCTGGAAAAAGTCGAGCACGTGAGAAATGAATTTCCTTCTCTGCAAGATAGAAAGCTGGACCAGTAAATTATTAAATAATATCATTAAAAACGAGGTGTTATATTTTGACTGCTTTAGACTTTACAATTAGTGGTGTGGAAGGTGAAGAGGAAGAAACAGTAACTATAAATGTGGAGAAGATGATTAATGCCGGATATACCGGTAGAAATCAGGAAGAAGTACAGAAACATGTGGATGAATTAAAAGAAAAAGGAGTACCGGCACCGGAAAGAGTTCCAGCTTATTTCCCTAAATTCAATCAGGCTCTGGTACAATCCGATCAACTGCAGGCTTTGACAGCTGATGGTCACTGGGGAGAGGCTGAATTTGTACTTCTCTGTGGAAAAAATGAGATATTCGTAGCGGCCGGAAGTGATCATACAGATCGCGAGCTGGAAAAGGACGATATTCCCCGCGCTAAACAAATATATCCAAACGTGATTTCTCGAGAAGTTTGGCGCTTATCTGACGTAAAAGATCACTGGGATGAAATAAAGCTAAAAAGTTTTATAGAGAAAGAAGGGGAAAAAGTAATTTTTCAGGAAACAAGATTATCGGCTTTACTTCCTCCGGAAAATTTGTTGTCCAG
Source organism: uncultured Halanaerobiaceae bacterium (assembly GCA_964403065.1). Classification (GTDB taxonomy): domain Bacteria; phylum Bacillota; class Halanaerobiia; order Halanaerobiales; family Halarsenatibacteraceae; genus Halarsenatibacter. Next base: position 17,849 of record CAYOFJ010000004.1, read on the forward strand.
GATAGAAAATATAATTAAGGGGGGTGAAAAAGAGGGGCTGGTTATATTTTCCGGTACTGTAGGATCAGAAATAAGTATAGATTATAGCCCTTATTTTGAAGTTAAACTGGAGGATCCGATAAGAGATGATGTCCTGCAGCTGAGCTATGAATTGGAACCATTTGATAACTGGTATAAGGAAGAAATTTATTAGTAAAATGGGGTAGTGCAGGTGAAAATTTCGAAGATTATGGTTTTGAGGATGTAGTGGTAGAAGAGTAAGCAAAATGCCTTGGAAGGGGTGAAATTAAAATGGATTTTACTCTGAGCGATGAGCAGCAGTTAATTAAGGAGTCCGTTCAGGATTGGTGTAAGAGGAATCTGTCTATGGAAAGAGTCAGGAATATGGAGGAAGATGGTCATCCGTTTCCGGCGGATATTGTAGAAGGCCTGGCTGAACTGGGAGTGCTGCTGGGCACTGTTCCAGAAGAAGAGGGCGGTTCAGGTCTGGACTGGGTGACACAGTCTTTGATTGCAGAGGAACTCGGGTATGCAGATATTACCGGTGCCACTGTTGCTGGATGTATGGCGGTATTAACCGGCTGGGGTTATACTTTTAACAAATATGCCAGCGAAAAAGTTAAAGAAGAAGCTGTTAAGCCTGCCCTGTCCGGCGAAAAATTTCTTGGTATTGCTGCCACTGAGCCCAGCGGGGGCTCGGATGTAGCTGCCCACGAATCAACTGCAAAAAAAGAGGGTGATGAATGGATATTAAATGGTGAGAAAACTTTTATCAGCGGCGTTGAAGAAGCACAAAAATGGGGAGGCGGTTACTGGGTTAATGTGAGAACAGGAGATGATGAAGATGAGCCTGCCCATAGACAGATGACTTCCTTTTATGTTCCTATTGATGCTGAGGGTGTTGAACCCCAGGAACCCTATCGTGATGTGGGTAGAGAAGCTTTATCGACGGCTGGTTTCCGCATGGAAGATGTTAGAGTTCCCGATGAGTACAGATTGGGCGAAGTAAATAAAGGTTTTTATCAGACTATGGAAGGATTCGACAATGCTCGGATTCTCATTGCTGCCGGAACGGCCGGAGTGGTGAGAAGAATTTTGGATGAAGCCAAAGAATATATCAAAGAAAGAGAGGCTTTTGGGCAGCCCATAGCAAAATATGAGGGCATCCAGTTTGATCTGGTTGATCTTTACAGAGAGTTAGAAGAGCTTAAATTGCTGGTATATAAAACCGCCTGGATGCAGGATCAGAGATATGAAAATGATAAATTTGAGCCTACCGAGGTTGCAAAATGGATATCGATGTGCAAACTGAAAGGCCCCGAGCTCGCTGTAAAGGCTGCCAACAAAGCAATGCACTGGCTGGGAGCTGCCGGCTATAATGATGAGTATCCCTTTGAAATGGCCTGGAGAGGTAATATGTCCTTCAGTGTTGGTGCTGAAGGAGCCAGAAATATACAGAAAATAGTAGTGGGCAGAGAACTGCTGGGCAAAGATTATGTTCCCTATAAATAAGAAAAGATTAAAAGCAGCTAAAATAGGATAGAGAATAGTATCAAGCAGACTGAAATATTATCAGCCCACTGCTCTGAAATTACAGATGAAATCTGTTTATAAGAGAAGGGAGGAGAAGGTGGAATGAAGTTCATAGTCTGTGTTAAGCAGGTTCCAGATGCTGATAAAGTAGAAATGGATGAAGAGACCGGCACCATAATTAGAGAAGGTGTGCCTACGATTTTAAATCCCTTCGATGAATTTGCCCTGAATGAAGCAATAAGATGGCGCGAAAAGATCGAAGGAGAAATAATTGTGATTTCTATGGGGCCTCCTCAGGTAGAGGATACCCTGCAAAAATGTCTGGCCATTGGTGCTGATAGGGCAATTAAATTGTCAGATGTTGATTTTGCTGGCTCGGATACCTGGGCTACGGCATTAACTCTGGTAACGGCAGTGGAAGAAATAAATGATTATGATATTATATTTTGTGGACAGCAGGCTATAGATGGAGATACAGCTCAGGTTGGACCGGAAATGGCTAATTTACTGAATATACCCCATTTTACTTATGTGGAGGAGATAGAAGAGTTAGATGATGAAAAGTTAGTAGTAAGAAAAGAAGTGGATAGAGGATATCAATGTCTGCAGCAAAAATTGCCTGTCCTGGTGGCCTGTATGCCCAGATCGGATTTTGAGCCTCGTATACCAGGAGTAAAAGAAATAATGAAAGCCAGGAAAAAAACTATGGAATCGTGGCAAAGAGGCGATCTGAAGCTGAAGGAGGAGGAAGTAGGTCTGGATGGTTCTCCCACCCAGGTTATAAATATTTATCCGCCTCCTCAGACGGGAGATAGTGTTAAAATTGACACTGCTCCTGATAAAGCTGCAGAAGAAATTTGCTCGTTTCTGCAGTCCGAGGGAGTGAGTTAAGATGTTGACTATTGATCATCAGCGCTGTACACTTTGTGAAGTTTGCCTGCAGGTCTGTCCCAGCGAAAAAGCACTTGAGCAAAGCGGGGAAAAAATCCGGATAAATATGGAATACTGCACATTATGTTCCGCCTGTGTTTCTGCCTGTCCGGAGGCGGCCCTTTCTCTGCAAAGAAAAGCTAAGACTGCCGATACTTCCGCTTACCGGGATGTCTGGATTTTTGCGGAAACAGAGCATGAGGGTAAGATAAAGTCTGTTGTTTTGGAGTTAATTACCAAGGGAAGAAAACTGGCAGATGAACTCGGGCAGAATCTTTGTGTGGTTGTACTTTCAGATATTAATCCCGGCTGGAAAGAAAAATTCTCTCTCTATGGTGTCGATAAAGTTTATTTTAGCCAATCAGATTTATTTTCTCGTTATGATCCTCAGAATTATGGAATGTCTCTGGCTGCTCTGGTTAATAAATTCAAACCTGAGATTTTTTTAATGGGAGCCACCCATCAGGGAAGAGACCTGGCTCCCTCGCTGGCTGCTAGAATGGGACTGGGCTTGACTGCTGACTGCACCGAATTATCTATTGATGATGATCTGCTGCTTCAGACCCGCCCTGCTTTTGGAGGAAATGTTATGGCTGATATCATCTGCCCCAACACTCGCCCGCAGATGGCTACAGTCAGACCCAATGTATTTTCTGAACCGGAAGAGAAAGATGAGAAGAAAACTGAACTGGTCACGTTTGAACCTCCGCTCAATGAAAATTCAAATCAAGCTGAATTAATTAAAGAGATCGAGTCCACCCAAAAAAGTGAAACTGGCATTGAAGAAGCTGAAATCATAGTTTCGGGCGGAAGAGGTGTCGAAAAAAAAGAAAATTTTTCTCTTCTGGAAGAACTGGCAGAAGTTTTAGGAGGAACAGTGGGATGTAGTCGGCCCATAGTTGAAAAGGGATGGATGCCTAAAGCCCGGCAGGTAGGTCAGAGCGGCAAGACTGTTTCACCCAGGATATATTTTGCCTGTGGGATTTCGGGAGCAGTACAGCACCAGGTGGGAATCAGGAATTCGGATATAATAATTGCCATAAATGAAGACGAGGATGCTCCCATATTTGACCTGGCTGATCTGGCAGTAGTGGGAGATCTAAAAAAAGTAATTCCAGAACTGGTCGAAAAATTACGTTCACAGGATTAGAGCAAATAACCTGTCAAAGCCCGGCTGCTTTTCATAAAGGCCGGGCTTTTTTTAGTGCGCAAACAAAGAAGCGGGCTGAAAAATATTCAGCAGAAAGAGTGCTCATGCTGCATGGTTAAAAATGAAATGAACTTGGTGATTATTCCCGGATGGTCAAGGTCCTGAGCATATGTTAAATTTATCTCCAGTTCAAATTTCTCTTCGGGTTCTCCCGTCAGCTCCAGGATTTTGATTCTGTCCTGAAACACGGGCTTTTTTACAGAAGAATAGGAGAGAAAAGAGATTCCCATATCAGATTCTACCGCCGACTTTATGGCCGTCAGGCTGTTCATTTCGGCTGCAATATTTAAATCTTTGACCTTGAGATCCCGTTCAGCCAGTAGTTCTGTCAGCTGTTTTCTGATATAAAAATCTTCACTGGGCAGAATTAAAGGCATATCTTTTATATCAACAAGATTTTCCATTTTTTCCACTTCGTTATTTTCAGCGGCAATAATTTTAAGCTTATCCTTCATCAGAAGATCACAGTTGAGCGAGCTGCTCGCTGGTAGATCACCTTCTATTACTCCCAGCAGAAGCTTTTCCTGAAGTATACTTTCAATTATACTGGTGCTGTAATCCACCTTGAGTTCTACATTTGCGCTGGGGTGTTTTTCCTTGAATGTCCAGAGAGTACAGGGGAGTAAGTACTCACCCGGGGTGGGACTGGCCCCGACATCAAGGTTGAGTTCTTCGGGATTAAGAAAGCCATCTATTTCATTTTCTAGTTCGCTGTGAAGTTCTTTGAACTCGCGGGCATAATCATAGACGACTTCTCCGGCGGCAGTTAATTTAACACCCTGATTGGTTCTCTCCAGAAGCTGGGTGCCGTAATATTCTTCCATAGATTTTATATGTTTGCTCACGGCAGGCTGGCTTAAATAAAGCAGGCTGGCTGCTTTGGAGAGACTCTTAGCTCTGACCACAGTTATGAAAATTTCAAATTGATAAATTTTCATACCGATCCCTCATTCCCAATGTTTTTGCAGAAAGTTTATTTATAAATCTTATTTTTATGGTCCATAGTATGGTCCATAGCTCATAGCTAAAACCGTTATTAACAAACAATATATATCGCTAAAACGTTATGTATCCTGTAAAATTATAGCTGCTTAATTTTTTAGTCAGTCCCATGGCCAAAAAATCGTGCTCCGGCTCAGGAAGAATTTCCTGTGAGCAGAGCCTCATAACTCCGGTTATATATTGGCAAACTGAGGCTGATTATGATACGATTAACAAAAATAGATTAACAAAAATAAGCATGGTGTTCACAGGAAATTTTTTCTGCCAGCTGTCAGAAATTGCTGATAGCCGGTATCTTAATTAAAACAGCTGAAACTCTATTTTTCAAGTGTTTTAAAAAATTTGTGATGATAATGGGGGGGTTAGGCCCATCACCTGCAAAAGTAAAATATTTTATCCCATATTATTTTTTGGCCTGGCGGGCATTATTTTTGGCCTAAATATTTTTATATTGCTGCTGCTGGGTGGTATGGTAGGTTTTATTCTGCAGCGCAGTAACTTTTGCTTTGCCAGCGG
>CAYOFJ010000005.1:0-22677 GCA_964403065.1 uncultured Halanaerobiaceae bacterium
AATTTTTTCACAGAAAACTGTGACGTATTAATAACTGTACCCGCTCTGCCTTTTAACTGCTCAAGCAAAGACCTTTCTTTTTTGATAGCTTCCAGCAATCTGCCCTCTTCATCCAGAGGGTGTTTCCGGCGGGTTTCTTTAAATCTGCTGACTAAAGTTTCATTAGAAGCATCCAAAAATAAAACCTCATAACGGAGATCACGCTCATCCAGCAAATTCAAAGCGGAAGTAAGGGCATTAAAGAACTGCCTTCCCCGTATATCACTAACCACAGCCAGACGGTCAAAATTGGATTCCAGACAGAGATCGGCAAACTTTTCAATAAGTGTAGGCGGCAAATTATCCACACAGTAATAACCTTTATCTTCGAAAAAATCTAAAGCGAGCGATTTTCCGGCTCCCGACATCCCTGTTATTATCATTAGTTTCATTTGCAACACCCTTTTTTTGCTATTTAACTGGAGGCTTTAAAGCTTCCAATTAATAGTAGTTGAGCAGCTAAACTTTTCATGAAAAAGACAAAATTTATAGATAAGGTTGCGCATATTTTTTCATGTATTTTTCGGGAAATTTAGTAATCAACAGGGTCTTCCAGCGGGGGACCTTGACCGGTTTATCAGACGTAAAAACTTCATGATTATCTTCCAGTAATTTTAAAGTTGCCAGTCCCATGGCATTATTTACCGCATAAAATTTGCGATAACCAGGCAGCGAGTCAGGAATCGCTTGTAAATAATCAAACAGTGCTGGCACATGATTGACTGCACTATCAAGCATTTTTTGCAGAGCCGCCAGAGCGGCAGTGCGGTTCTTTTCCTGGATTAATTCTTCAGCTGAAACCCCCAGTTCTGTCAGAGGCCAAAAGACTCTATTTCGCCCCACTACATCGGCTCTAATATCTCTAATTATATTTACTTTCTGTAAAAACTTGCCCGCTTGAGAAAAATTATTTTTCAGAACATCTATATTATCATCATTCACTTTTGATACATATATAATCAAATCTGTGAGAAAACCTCCAACCGTCCCGGCCACATAATAACAATACTCTTCAAGTTCAGCAAAAGTATTAACAGATTCCTGTAAATATTTTTTCATTCCTTCATTCATTTCCTGCAGCCACCGATAAGAAATATTTTTTATTCTAGTATCAAGAGAATTATAGGCCTGCCACAGCAAATCACTGTTTTGGGTAAGTTTTTGTAGAGAATCTTTGGCAAATTCATCTGACCACTGTTTAATTTCTCTGACTTCTGAAGGCATGGTTTCCTTTTCCGGGGCAAAAATATTAACCACTTTATCCATCAATTTTTGCCGCCTGTCATTCGCTATTTCCGGCAATTCATCTTCAAAATTATCCAGCAGTCGGTCCTGTAAATATACGATTGTCACAGGATCTCTGATTTTTTTATCGAGCATGGGAATAGTTAAAGCAAAGCTGCGTGAAACTTCATCTAATATTTCCCGACAAAACTCACGGGCATGGTTACTCATTACAAACCTCCTGTAAATAAACAAAGTTCTATAAAACCTTTTTAGCTACTTCTTAATAGTACTATAAATAATTGCTGTTAAAATTCCCAGCCCCAACATAAGATTTAACAGTACGTAAATTTTTCTGAGATCGGATGATAAAGCCGGCTGAGCTGGAATTTCCGGTTCTGTAATTGATAGAGGCTTTAATACCGGTTTGCTTTGCAAAAAATCACCCAGAATATCTTCCTGTATTCCGGCTTCAGGATAAAACCAATCTATTACCCTGGGAGCTTTCTCGGGGTTTTCCACTTTCGAGGAGGCAAAATACCAGTTACTTTTTTCCGGCTGTATATCCCGAAAATAATCCTCGCCAAAAGGGTCAAAACTGCCTACCAGTAAATAAAAATTAGACCCTGTAAGATCATCCGGAATATACTCCCGGGGTAATACAACCCTGATATTGTTCTCATATCTGCTTACAATTCCTTCTTCCACATCCCAGGGAGATGATTCCGCATCGATATCCAAATCTCTAATCAAATCCTGGGGATCATCATCTGGTTCCATAAATCGCAGCCACCAGCCACTCAGACGCAGATGATAATTCCAGAGACTTTCCCGGGAAAATTCTACATTAGCTCCTGGCCGGAAAAGATCATATTTCCCGCCCTCTCCTGTATCGAAATATAGATGGATCAATTGATGACTAAAATTGTATCTTCCCTGCCAGGGGTCAGTTATGGTTTTAAATTCAAAAGTAAAAACATAATAATCTGAATGTTTACTGATAGTAAATTCTTTTATATCAAACAGACCTTTTCCGGGCTCAAACACTGCATGCTGGGGATAAATATAATCTCCAAATCCATGATCATCTCCAGCGGGATCAATATTATGATATATTATTCGGGGAGACTCTCCAGGAGTTTCTACTCCTTCTGCGGTATCTGATATAACTATAAAATTTAAGACCAGAAGTAAAATGGTAAATACAGCAGTAACTTTAAAATTTAACCATTTAAAACCCACCGGAGATTGCAATAAAATACTAACACCCCTTCAACTGTCAATTATATGCCTGAATAGCAACCGCCACAGCTCCTATTACCCCGGTTCTATCTTCCAACTCGGCTTCAACCAATTGACAGTCCTGCCAGGAAGAAGGCAGAGCATTATCAGCAGCACTATTTTTCATTTTATCCCAGAATAAATCTTTAGCTTTCATAACTCCACCACCAAAAATTATTAATTCGGGATTAAAGAGCGTGATGAGATTGGCCACTCCAATTCCCAGATAATATCCCATTTCTCTGTATACACTTTGCAGGCTTTCTTCTCCCTGTCGTGCTGATTTTGCTATTAAAAAACCCGGTATTTCCTCATTGTGATAATCTATATCTCTTTCTTCTAGAAGGCTGAGTAAATTTGGAGCCCTATCATTTTTCAAAAGCCTTCTGGCCTCCCGAGAAATAGCAGTGCCGGAGGCCATAGCCTCTAAACAGCCTCTGTGCTGCTCAAAACCACAGGTGGGTCCCGCAGGTTTTATTATCATATGCCCAATTTCCCCAGCACCATCACCGGTGCCATGATAAACTTCTTCATTTAAAATTATTCCTCCACCTATACCAGTACTAACTGTTATATAGATTTGATCACTATAATTCTGGCCGGCTCCAAAAATTTTCTCGCCCAGAGCAGCCGCATTAGCATCATTTTCCAGAAAAACCGGAAGTTCAACTTTATTCTGCAGCATATCCTGCAGTGGAAAGTTAGCAAAAGGCAGATTTGAAGTGGAGTGAATAACTCCCTCTGATATATCCAGGGGCCCAGGACTTCCCACACCAATAGCCTGTAGCTCTGTAAAATTTACATTTGCTTCTGTCAGGGTTTTATCTAAACTGCGGTAAATATTTTCCACAATTCTCTCTTCACCTTTTTCTACCTCTGTTGCCACCCTGTTACTGGCCAGAATTTTGCCGCCCTCATCAGCTATGGCGGTTAATATTTTTGTTCCTCCTAAATCTACCCCGGCATAATAATTTGGCAAGTTAAAACCTCCATCTCAAGTTTCTTGAGCAAAATCATTTTCTAAATATGGCTCTACCAGCTTTCTGGTACCAATGACAATTAAAAGTGAAGAAAGGCTGAAAAATAAAATAGGTATTCCCGGTAAAACCACGAACAATATACCGGAAAAAAGCACCTGCACCATCAACCACAGAGTTGCCTGAATTATATTATCGAGAGGAATTAAAAGGGAATATTTAATCCTCTGCCAGAAATTGATATCACTTTTTACAGCAGTCAGCCCCCAGAAAATCATCTGAGAAATGGTGAAAAACAAAAGGAAATAAGCCACCATAACCATCAAAATGATCATGACAAAGCTTTCTTCCAATCGGGCTAAATAAAAATTAAGGGCTATAAATAAAACTACATAAACTACGCCTCCATATAATATTCCTGCTAATCCGGGCAAAAATGATGAAGGCAGGCCGGTAAATAATTGCCGCAATTTAGCTCCTGTTTTGCTGTATTTCCTGTTGACCAGCCGTAAACCCGACAGAATAATTGGCCCCAACAAAATCACCGGCAGGAGAAAATATACATGAATTTGCTGTGCTGCAAATGCATTAATAGCCAAAAATATTATAGGAGAAGACAGTAAAAACCACAAAATACTTAAACCTATATAAAAGAAAAGCGAATCATAAAAATTATAGAAGATCCCTTTAATGATTTTCCATATTAACAACTTTACTTGCCTCCTAAATATTTACTCTACTCGGTGGAAACTGAAGAAAGAAAAAGTTCCCCCAGCATTTTTGCTACTCCACCTTCCATATTTGTGGAAGTTACCCTATCTGCAGATTTTTTCACATAAGAAGGGGCATTTTCCACAGCAACTCCTAATCCTGCCCAATTTATCATTGATAAATCATTGAAGCCATTTCCTATAGCAACAACCTCTTCTGCAGAAATATCATTACTCATACAGAATTCTTTCAGCGCTGCAGATTTATCCACTTTGTTCGAACTAATCTCTATAAACTCTGGTTTAGAAGTCAATATATTCAATCGTTTCTGATATCTGCTTGATAACTCATTCAGGTAATATTTCTGACGTACCTCATCATCCTCTAATATTAACATTTTAGTGGGGGGCTCATCTATTTCTTCCACCAGAGGATAATTGGTAACACAACCTTCTATTCCGGATATTTTCTCGTAATAACTGGTCAATTCATTTCTCCTGCGAAAATATAAATTATCTTTAATATAGACACAAATTTCCAGGGCGTGTTCGGCACAATACTCGAGAATTTCGCGAGCAAGATTAAATTGAATGGGGTTATGTTTAAGCACCTTTCCCCCGGCTTCTTTTACATAGGCACCATTGTGACAGATTAATGGTGTAGAAAGTTTTAATTCATGCAGATAATCCACAGCAGCACTGTAAGTGCGGCCGGTAGCGATAATAAAATTTAGCCCTTCATTTTTAAGCTTTAATATTTTATCTTTAGCCTCAGGTTCAATTTCCTGATCATCCATCAACAAAGTATCATCCAGGTCCAGTGCGACTAATTTATAGCTCATTATAGTTTTCCTCCTGTTACATACTTCCCTTTATAAAACAGATTTCCTGCCCAAAAATAAAAACACCCCTATTATTCAGGGGTGTTAATATATCAAAATAACTAAAATCTACATTATAACCTCCAACCAGAATTCTATGAAAACATCACTGGAATATCTTATTTAAATTGTTCAGTTAGCTCCAGCACTTCAGATTCGATTTCCTGTAATCTGGTTTCATCATCACAGTTTTTGAGTATTTCATAAATTAACTCGCCTATTTTTTCCATCTCACTTTCTTTCATACCTCTGGTGGTAACAGCAGGAGTTCCGAGCCGGATTCCACTGGTAACCATAGGACTTCTCTCTTCAAAAGGAATTGTATTTTTATTAACCGTAATTGAAACTTCATCCAGAACTGTTTCTGCCTTTTTGCCGGTAATATCCATATTAGTTAAATCTACCAGCAGAAGATGATTATCTGTACCTCCGGAAACCAGCCGCATACCGTAATCCTCTAATTTTTCTCCTAGTGTGCGCGCGTTTTTGACAACCTGTTCCTGATAATCCACAAATTCATCTTTTAAAGCTTCTTTAAATCCAACAGCCTTAGCGGCTATAATATGCATCAGTGGTCCACCCTGAATACCGGGGAATATAGCTTTATCAATCTTTTTGGCATGTTCTTCCGGACAGAGAATCAAACCTCCCCTGGTACCTCTTAGGGTTTTATGAGTTGTAGAAGTAACGAAATCTGCTTCCTCCACCGGATTAGGATGTAAACCGGCTGCAACCAGACCGGCTATATGGGCCATATCTACCATAAAATAAGCATCCACATCATCAGCTATCTGTCGAAACTTCTTGAAGTTTATGATGCGGGGATAAGCACTGGCACCGGCAATAATAAGCTCAGGATTATATTCCTCTGCCAGCATGGAAACCTTATCAAAGTCAATAACTTCCTCATTTTTGTCCACACCATAATGAACTACATCAAAATATTCCCCCGATATGTTCACAGGGCTGCCATGAGTAAGATGACCACCATGACTAAGGTCCATAGCCAGAACCGTATCTCCAGGATTTAAAGTGGCGAAAAATACAGCTTGATTGGCCTGTGAACCAGAATGAGGTTGAACATTGGCGTGTTCGGCATCAAATAATTTTTTAGCGCGTTCTCGGGCTAAATCTTCCACTTCATCCACTACCTCACAACCGCCATAATATCGGTTGCCTGGATAGCCTTCCGCATATTTGTTAGTAAGGCAGGAACCGGCAGCTTCCAGTACTGCCTCACTGACAAAATTCTCAGAAGCGATTAATTCAATATTATTATCCTGGCGTTCCTGCTCTTTTCCCAGTAAGTTATAAATTTCCTCATCAACCTGTTTTAAATTACTCATATTAATTATCTCCCCCAATCCAAAAAACTTTTATGTCTTATATAAACTGAAATTTAATTAATATATAACCATAATATATAACCAAATGGATTCCAACATTAATATTCTATATATAATAACATTATCCTGCTTTGTAACTTAATTTTTTAAATATAATTTAACATCAGGATCATACCTGTCTGGTGTGTTTCTGCAGATAGTCATATATTCTTTGCGCCAGACGCTGACTGATGCCCGAAACCTGTTTTAATTCATCTGGAGTTGCATTTCTTATTTGACCCAGGGAACCAAAATGCTGGAGTAAATTGCGGCGTCTATTGGGGCCAATACCGGGAATTTGTTCGAGCATACTTTCTGTAACCCGGCGCGATCTTAATTTTCGATGATAGTTTACTGCAAAGCGGTGAGCTTCGTTCCTAACTCTCTGCAAAAGCTGTAAAGCCGGAGAGCTCTCCGGCAAACACAATGGTGATTTTCTATCGGGAATATAAATTTCTTCTTTATTTTTAGCCAGAGAAATAATTTCTAAATGACTCAACTGTAAATTTTCCAGAACTTCTCTGGCTGCATTGAGCTGCCCTTTTCCCCCATCTATTAAAATCAAATCCGGTAAGTCTCTATCCTCTGCCAGCAGCCGAGAATACCGGCGCTCAACAACTTCCTGCATCATGGCATAATCGTCCTGCCCTTCGACATCTTTTATCTTAAACCGTCGATACATACTTTTAGCCGGATTTCCACCTTTAAAGACTACTAAAGAAGCCACCGCATCAGAACTTTTCAGATTGGAAATATCAAAACCTTCTATATAATAAGGTGTTTTGTCCAGCTCCAGATATTCCTCCAGTTCTTTAATTTCTCTGTCAGACTGTTCCTTTTCATATTTATATTTGATTGCCGCTCTATCTATATTTTGTCGGGCATTTTTCTGAGCCATTTCTACTAATCTTTTTTTGTCTCCTCTTTGAGGTTTTTTTAATTCAACCCCACCACCACTCTGCCTGCTTAGAAACTTCTGTATTATTTCCTGATTATTCGGCATTTTCGACAATAAAATTTCCCCGGGAATTTCCTCAGATTGAGAATAAAATTGCTGCAAAAAAGAAGACAGCAGCTCTTTATAATCATCCGTCTTCACTTCTCTCATAATTATATAATCCTGGCCTACAATTCTACCATTCCTTACAAATAAAAGCTGGGCACAGGCCATATTTTCCCGGGGTTTAAATTCTAAAGCTACCACATCTAAATTATGGTTTTTGCCTGAAGCTACTTTTTGCTGATGGGCTAAATCTTTTAAAGCTTCTAACCCATCGCGCAATTCGGCCGCTCTTTCAAAATTTCTATTTTCAGCAGCTGTTTCCATCTCAGCTTCCATTTTTTTAAGCAAATGTTTCTGATTGCCGGCCAGAAAACTGCATATACTATCAATTTTTTCCTGATAATCTTCTCTATTTACTTTTCCTGTACAGGGAGCTTCACATTTATCAATATGATAATTCAGACATTTCTTGCCGCTTTTTTGTCCGAAGGATATTGTCTTTTTACAGCGTCTTAATTTAAACAGATCCTTCAGGGTATCGATAACCCTGTAGACAGAGCCCGCATCGGCATAAGGTCCGAAGTAACGGGCTCCGTCTTCTTTGACCAATCTAGATTTAATAATGCGAGGATATTCTTCCTGCACAGTTACCTTTATATAGGGATATGTCTTATCATCCTTTAACTGCACATTATATTTGGGGCCATATTTTTTAATTAAATTTGCCTCTAAAATATAGGCCTCCACCTCATTATCAGTAATTAAATAATCAAAGTCATCTGCATTTTCCAGCAGAATTTTTGTTTTATAACGCTTTTTACTATTATTAAAATAACTGCTCAGTCGATTATAAAGTGATTTGGCTTTGCCTACATATATTACTTCCCCGGTGTTATCTTTTATCATATAAACCCCGGGCTTTCTGGGCACCTCTTTTAATTGTGCCCGCATTTTTTCCAGTTTGGGTGATTTATCCTGGCTGACATTTTCTTCACTGTCTGCTTCCATTTATTCTCACCTCTCAACTGGCTTCTGATTTGCTAAATTGAGGGAGTTTATCTCTTAAAAATCTTCCGGTATATGAATCCTTAACTTTTGCCACCTCTTCCGGCTCACCGGCAGCAATAACTTCTCCCCCATCATAACCTCCCTCGGGACCCAGGTCAATGATATGGTCTGCTGACTTAATCACATCTAAATTGTGTTCAATCACTATTACCGTATTACCGCCTTCTCTCAGACGCCTCAGCACATCAAGAAGTTTTTTTACATCATCAAAGTGCAGTCCCGTGGTGGGTTCGTCCAGCATATATAGTGTATCACCGGTACTCCTTTTTCCCAGCTCTTTAGATATCTTTACTCTTTGAGCTTCTCCCCCGGAGAGAGTTGTAGCTGGTTGACCGAGTCTAATATAACCCAGACCCACGTCTGCCAGAGTCTGCAGCCTTCTCTGTAAAGGCGGCACATTTTCAAAAAATTCCAGTGCTTCATCTACAGTCATATCTAAAACATCTGCAATAGTTTTGCCCCGATAGGTGATTTCTAAAGTTTCGCGATTATACCTTTTACCACCACAGACTTCACAGGGAACATATACATCCGGCAGAAAATGCATCTCTATTTCATTTATTCCATTACCACTGCAGGCTTCACATCTACCGCCTTTTACATTAAAGCTGAATCTGCCTTTATCATAACCACGTCTTCTGGCCTCGGGAGTATCTGCGAAAAGTTTTCTGATATAATCGAATACTTTGGTATAAGTTGCCGTATTGGACCTGGGAGTTCTTCCTATGGGAGATTGGTCTATATTAATGACTTTACCAATATACTCCATACCCTCTATTTTATCATGGTCACCGGGTTTTTGGGTGGAATTATACATCTCTTTCATTAATTTTCTTTTCAGAGTATAATTTATTAATGTGCTTTTTCCCGAGCCGGAAACACCTGTTATACAGGTGAAAGTTCCCAGGGGGATCTCCACATCGATATCTTTAAGATTATGCTGTCTGGCCCCTTTTATTGTTAGGAAATTTCCAGTGCCTTCCTGGCGTTTTCGGGGTACAGGTATTTCCTTTTCTCCGCGCAAATATTTGCCCGTAAGAGAGTCATCACATTCCTCTACTTCTTTTACATCACCGCTGATAACAATTTCCCCTCCCGATTTTCCGGCACCGGGCCCTAAATCTATTATATGATCAGCGGTTCTAATAGTTTCTTCATCATGCTCTACAACTATTACTGTGTTTCCTAGATCTCTGATCTTTTCTAAAGTATTTAACAGGCGATTTTTATCTCTCTGATGCAGACCTATACTGGGTTCATCCAGAATATACATCACTCCCACCAGACCTGAACCAATCTGGGTGGCCAGTCTAATGCGCTGAGCTTCACCACCAGAAAGTGTGGCAGCACTGCGCTCCAGGGTTAAATAGTCCAGGCCTACATCGCGCATAAAGCCCAGGCGATTTCTTATTTCTTTAATGATCTCTTCACCTATTTGCAGAGACCTTTCATCCAGTCCATTTTCAATTTCGTCCAAAAATTCCAGAGCCTCACCTATAGTTAGAGAAGTAAATTCAGAAATAGATTTGCCGCCGATTGTCACGGACAGCACAACCGGTTTGAGCCTGTCACCTTCACAGGCCTGACAGGGGCGTTCACTCATAAATTTCTCCAGCCGCTTATGAGAACCCGGAGAATCTGAGCGGTCTACCCTTTCTTTTAGATATCCAATTATACCTTTGAATTTAGTTTCGTGTTTTCTGGTTTTGCCATATCTATTGGTATAAGGAAAACTCAATTTGCGGTCCGAACCATGTATTAATATTTCTACTAACTCATCGGAAAGCTCTTCGATCGGTGTCTCCAGCGAAAAGTCATATTCTTCTGCCAGTGCTTCCAAAAGCTGAGGATAATATCTGCTGCGCGAACTTGCCCAGGGAATTATTCCACCGTCAGAGATTGACTTTTCT
The DNA here is from genome assembly GCA_964403065.1 of uncultured Halanaerobiaceae bacterium. GTDB lineage: Bacteria > Bacillota > Halanaerobiia > Halanaerobiales > Halarsenatibacteraceae > Halarsenatibacter. The sequence continues at coordinate 10,479 of CAYOFJ010000005.1, forward strand.
TCCTCCAGTAACAAATCGGGATCAAATTCTTTTTTGATTCCCAGCCCTTCACAATTTTCGCAGGCTCCATAAGGACTATTAAACGAAAACATCCGTGGTGTGAGCTCTTCTAAGTTAACTTCACAATCAGGACAGGCAAATTTCTCACTGAAGGAATGTATGTCTCCCTCAACATTGTCTATCATCACCAGTCCTTCACCATATTCCAGGGCGGTCTCAATAGAGTCAGCCAGCCTCTCTCTGATTCCCTCTTTTAAAACAATTCTATCTACTACTATTTCTATATTATGTTTTTTGTTTTCATCCAGTTCAATCTCTTCTTCCAGCAGCTTTAACTCACCATCTACCCTGGCTCTAACAAAACCGTCACGCCGGGCCTGGGCCAGAGTTTTTTCGTGTCTTCCTTTTCTCCCTTTTACCACAGGAGCCAGGATTTGCAGTCGAGTTTCTTCCGGCATAGAAAGTACCTGGTCGACAATTTCATCCACAGTCTGGGAGGTTATTTCCTGGCCGCAATCGGGACAATGAGGTGTTCCCAGCCGCGCATACAACAGTCGGAGATAATCATAAATTTCTGTCACAGTTCCCACTGTGGAACGGGGGTTTTGACTGCTGGATTTCTGATCGATGGAAATAGCCGGAGAAAGACCTTCAATATAGTCCACCTTCGGTTTGTCCATCTGCCCCAAAAATTGCCGCGCATATGAAGAAAGTGATTCTACATAACGTCTCTGGCCTTCAGCATAAATTGTGTCAAAAGCCAGCGAAGATTTGCCCGAACCACTTAAACCAGTTATAACTACCATTTTATTGCGGGGAATTTCCACATCTATATCTTTTAAATTATTTTCTGCTGCACCCTGAACATAAATATTTTTTCTGGACATTTTTTCACCTCAAAACTATTATAATTATCTATTTTCTAACTCAGCTTCTAACTCTTCAATTTCATCTCTGATTTGGGCAGCAACTTCAAACTCGAGGTTATCGGCTGCCTCTTCCATCTCTTCTTCTAAATCTATTATGCGATCCGTAATTTCTCTCCTGGACAATTCCTCTATGTCGACATCTTCGTCATTTTCACCATTGATTTTTTCACCTTCAACTTCATATTCAACACTGCTTTCAGTGACCATTTCTATTGGTCTAACGACTTCTCTGACAGGTTTATCTATTGATCGAGGCTCAACCTGATTATTTTCGATAAAATTGAGCTGTTTCTGCCGGCGGCGGTTGGTTTCTTCTATTGCTCCTTTCATAGAATCCGTCATTTCATCACCATACATTATAACTTTTCCTTTTCTATTGCGGGCCGCCCTGCCGATAGTTTGGATTAAAGCTCTTTCCGAGCGCAGGTAACCTTCTTTGTCGGCATCCAGGATAGCTACCAGAGCAACTTCTGGAATATCCAGGCCCTCTCGCAGAAGATTTATACCAACTAATACATCGAATTCTCCCCGGCGTAAATCCCGGATAATCTCTGATCTTTCTATAGTATCAATATCTGAATGCAAATACCGCACTCTGATACCTGCTTCACTCAAATATTGAGTTAGATCTTCAGCCATATTTTTTGTTAGAGTAGTTATTAAAACTCTATCCCCTTTCTCTTCTACTACCTGACGAATTTCCTCCATCAGATCATCTATCTGATTGGCTGTAGGCCGCACATCTATCCCGGGATCCACCAGATATGTGGGCCGAATGATCTGCTCTACTATCTGGTCACTTTGTTCTTTCTCATAAGGTCCGGGAGTAGCCGAAACAAATATGGCCTGATTTATCATTTTCTCAAATTCGGAAAAGTTTAAAGGTCGATTATCGAGAGCAGAGGGAAGCCTGAATCCATACTCCACCAGTTTTTCCTTGCGGGAGCGATCCCCGGCATACATACCGCCAATCTGAGGAATAGTTTTATGAGATTCATCAATCATAAGCAGGTAGTCATCGGGAAAATAATCCAGCAGAGTGTTGGGACGCAAACCAGGATCTCTTCCCTGCAGATGACGCGAATAATTTTCTATACCCGAGCAAAAACCCATCTGCTCCAGCATTTCCAGATCATATTTTGTTCTCTGTTCTAACCTCTGGGCTTCCACCAGTTTATTTTTATTTCTTAATTCTTCCAGGCGCTCCTGTAATTCTTTGCGAATGGAACCCAAAGCACGCTCTATTTTATCTTCAGGAGTCACAAAATGACTGGCAGGATAAATTGTAAATTGTTCGTGTTCTTTTTTGACCTCACCAGTAACTCTATCTATCTCAGTTATTCTATCAATTTCATCTCCAAATAGTTCTACTCTTAGAGCAATATCTCTATAGGCTGGAAAAATCTCAAGCACATCACCGCGAACTCGAAAGTGCCCCCGGGATAAATCGATATCATTTCTGCTGTACTGCAATAATGATAGCTCCCGAACTATTTCCTCTCTGGACTTCATTTCACCTCTCTTTAAGTTACAGGAAAGATCGTGGTAATCTTCCGGTGATCCCAGACCGTAAATACACGATACACTTGCTACTATTAAAACATCCCTGCGTTCAAACAAAGAGCTGGTCGCCTGCAATCGTAATTTTTCTACTTCATCATTTATCGATGTATCTTTTTCAATATATGTGTCAGTTTCCGGAACATAAGCTTCTGGTTGATAATAGTCATAATAACTAACAAAATATCCCACGGAATTATGAGGGAAATATTCCTTGAACTCACTTGTTAATTGAGCTGCCAGGGTTTTATTATGAGCAATCACCAGTGTTGGCCTGTTAACTTTTTCTACAACTGAGGCCATGGTAAAAGTTTTACCTGTACCGGTGGCACCTAACAGAGTCTGTTTTTCATAACCTTTTTCTATTCCCTCTACTAACTCATTTATAGCCTGTGGTTGATCACCACGAGGAGAATAAGGTGCCTGTAAATCAAAATCAGGGCAAATAACAAATCACCTCCCGGCAGCAGTAATTATACAACTTATTTTTGCATCTATCGGACTCAGCTTACAGTAAATATACTTTAAGGATAAACTTCCATCTATCTATTTTATTATACAACATTTTGCCCACAAAAAAAATACCTCCCCGGGTTCCGGGGAGGTATTAGGCAGGAGTTATCAGGTTAGGGGTTGGGGGGAAATTTATCAGTAAAAATTCTCAATTCCAGCTTACACATATTATAGTATACCTTAGTGACATTGTCAAGTATTTTCCTCAATTTATTTTAAAAATTTCAAGATACATGCATTTTGTTCTCTTTATTCTCTTTATCCAGAGCTTCACGCAATTCTTCTATCTCCTTTTCCAGAGCCGCTATTTTTTCATTTACAGGATCGGGAACATTTCCATGTTCGAGGTCCAGCTCGGGATGAATTCTGGCACCATCTTTTTTAATTACTCTACCGGGAACGCCCACAACTGTCGCATTATTGGGCACTTCATCCAACACAACAGCCCCGGCTCCTATTTTAACATTATCGCCAATCTCAATGGAGCCTAAAATTTTAGCGCCTGCCCCAATCACTACTCTATCGCCTATAGTAGGATGCCTTTTCCCCTTTTCTTTACCCGTTCCGCCCAGGGTGATACCCTGAAAGAGAGTGACATCATCACCTATTTCAGCTGTTTCCCCGATAACAATACCCATACCATGATCTATAAAGAAGCCAGAACCAATTTTCGCTCCCGGATGTATTTCCACACCTGTAAAGAATCTTGCTATTTGTGATAGAATTCTGGGTAAAGTTCGCAGGCCCAGACCGTACAATTTATGATTAAAACGATGAATTAAAATAGCGTGAAATCCAGAATATGCTAGCAATGCTTCAATTTTATTGTTAACTGCAGGATCACGGGCAAAGATAGCCCTAAAATCCGATTTAATTTTTTCCCACATAAATATTCCCCCTAAAACCACCAAATATAAGCAAATTAAGTTTAGTAACTTAGTAAACTTTCTTGTTAACTACATTATAACAATTTCTGCTTAAATTGCAAGGGGTAAATTTATTCTTCCTGGCCTTCCTCTGTCTCTACATCGCTCAAAATTTCTTCTGGCTCCGGCCAATGCATATAATCCAGATAATATTCTACTACTTTAATAGCTTCATCCAGCTGCAAATCTTCTTCTTCGATAGGATCATCTTCATATTCTACCAGATATGTGGGATCTATGCCCTCTTCATCTATCATATTTTCACCGCTGGTGTAATATCTGGCCGTTGTGAGTCTTAAGGCTGAGCCATCTTCCATGGGAAAGACACTTTGCACTGTACCTTTGCCAAAGGTGGTGTTTCCTAGTAGAACTCCCCGTTCGGTATCTCTAATAAAACCTGCCACTATTTCAGAAGCACTGGCAGAGCCGCGATTTACTAACACCAGAACAGGAAGATCTGTGGTCATTCTATTATCATTCACCTGGTAAATATGCTCCTGACCATCTCTCTGTTTAATAGAAAGCACAGTACCTTCATCGGCAAAAATACTGCTCACTTCTACACTCTCCTGCAAAATACCGCCGGGATTACTTCTCAGATCAAGGATTAAAGCTTCCACACCATCCCTTTCCATCTCACTCACAGTTTCGGCCAGCAAATCCGAGGTTTCCTGCAAAAATTGATTAATGGAGATGTAACCAATTCTGCCATCTAAATGTTTTTCTTCTTCAATTATAGGAATATCAATTTGCGCTCTGGTGATCTCTACCTCAAACACCTCATCTCTTCTTTCCACTGTAATCGTAACATCAGTTCCCGGCTCACCTCTCATCATATCAACCGCTCTTTGTTGAGTCATATCCTCAGTACTTTCTCCCTCAACTTCAATAATGACATCCTCGGCCTGCAGTCCGGCCTCATCTCCAGGTGTATTACTAATAGGGGATACTATTGTAAGTCTACCATCACGCATGGTAATAATAATACCTATACCACCGTATTCGCCTTCCATTTCTTCCTGCATCTCTAAATATTCTTCTTCAGTCATATAATTAGAATAACGGTCAATTTCCTGCAGCATCCCTTCAATAGCACTTTTTAATAATTCTTCTTCAGTTACATCCTCTACATAATAATTCTGAATAACATTCATGATGCTTTCTAAATTTTCCATTGTCGCGTGCTCATATATTTCCTCATCAAGATCATTTTCAGCCTGGATTGGGGCTGTAAATGATAGACCCAAAATTAAAACAAGAGTTAAAAGAGCCAATAAAATATTGTCTGATAACCTAAGTTTCATATAATATCACCCATCCTTTTGAAATTAATTTGTTTTTTGCTCAAATATCGCAAACAACACACTTATATTATCATATTACCCAGTTTCTCACCATAAAATTGAATACAAGCAGAAAAATTTCAATTCATTCTAGAAATATTTCTTTTTACCGCTTCAATCATGACCAGGCCCATAAATTGCGGTAATTTTAGCATCCGTTTCCAGCGCAAAGGCTCCTGAATCAAACGATAAAACCACTCTAAATACAATTTTTGTAAAACTTCCGGAGCTCTATTAACATTACCGGCAATTACATCAAAACTGCCTCCCACTGTGACTGCCACTTTAACCTGTAATTCCTCCCGGTTATAAGATATAAATTTCTCCTGACGTGGGGCACCCATGCCCACAAAAAGTAAATCAGGCCTTTTATAATTTATATCGGTGATTAGCTTATCAACATCGATCTTATCCAGATATCCATGATGACAGCCGATAATATTAACTCCAGAATATTTATCTTGAAACCTGTGGGCTGCTTCTGCCGCCACTCCCGGTTTTGCTCCTAAAAAATAAATGCGTAATTCCTGCTCATTGGAAATTTTTAAAATATTTTGCAGAAGATCACAACCCGCGACTCTTTCTGGCAGTTGTTCCACTTCAGGCAGAAGCCTGGCAGCTAACTTAAGACCAGCCCCATCAGGTAATGTCAGCCAGGAGTTATTTAATATCCCACGAAATTTTTCATCATCTCTGGCCTGCATTAAAATTTCGGCATTGGGAGTATAAACCGGGCAGCAATCATACATATTATCCCTGATTTTATCTGTAATGATATTTACAGCTTCTTTCATAGTCAGGGGATTGATTTTTAACCCCAGAAGCTCCAGCTCTTTTGCCATAAAATCCACTACCTTTATTCTCTTATTCGTCTCTTATTTGGGCAATATTTATGAGCCGCTCTAAATAACTTTCAATTTCCTGTTTACAGGCAAGGGCAAAATTTCTCTGTTTACTGGATATTATATTTCTATTATTCCAGTAATAAACCAGATCATTATAAATTTTCCGGGCAGAAATTTCTTCAGTTTTGCCAGCAGGCTCTAATTCCAGCTGTGATAAAAAGGCGGGTATTTTAGGATCATATTCGATGCCCACACAGGGAACCCCCAGCAGAGTAGCAAATATCAACGAATGCAGTCTTACACCTAATAATAAATCCAGTTTTGAAAAAATGTCTGTAATTTCCCGCGGATGCTCAATAGGAGAAACTACTTTAATATTTTGCATATCCCGGCCTGAAAGATTATTTTTAACTTTCCTGACTGATTTAATATCACTTTCATAATGTAATGGTATCAACGTCAGTTTAAACTCAGGATATTCCTCTATAAATCTATTTACGGCTGTGATAACTTCCTGCAAATATTTATTATCTCCCCAGGGGCGCACGGCTACACCCAAATTATATCTGCTGTTTATATCTTCATTATTTTCGTCAGAATTTTTTACAACCGCTTCCCTGCTGACTTTTTCAGGAGTGAGTAAAAATACTGGATCAAATATTTTCCTGACTCTTTCCTCCGGTAAGCCCATCTGCACTAATTTAGCCCGGGATTTCTCATCTCTCACTGAAATCTCATCCATTTTGGTCAGACTATTAACTGTTAACTTACGCAGTATTTTGCTTTTGAGGGGCCCAAAACCCTGAAAGGCAAAAACAGATTTTTTAGCAAACCTGGCTGCCAGCTGCATTACAAACAAATAGTAAAGTGGAGAATAAAAGCTGGTAACATCCTGCAGTAAACTCCCCCCTCCACTGATAAATAACTGAGATTTTCTCAGTGACCCCATAATTCTCCAGAAATTAACCCGCGAAATAGAATGCACATTATATCGCCGGGAAGTTTTTTCAGGCGAAGAGGATAAAACAGTTATTCTGCTATTTTCATTTATAGATTTTATACCCTGAATCATACTATATAATATTGCTTCATCGCCGATATTATCGAAACCAAAATATCCATGCATAGTTATTTTCAGCATCAATATTCATCCTTTGTAAAAAATCCAGAGGATTCACCGGCAATAAATTTTTCTGCTGACCAGATAATAATCCCAATAACAAGCGCCACCGGTAAAGCTAACCAGTATCCATGCAGAGTTCTTAACAGGGTGACCGCAAGAGGTGTATGCAGATGAGAGAAACTGTTTATGATAGTTATCTGTCCTATAACCGCCAGCAAAACTGCTGCCAGCTTAAATATCGGCAGAGAAATTTTGGCTTTTATTAAAGGAAGTAAAAATAAAAAAGGATGTCCGATTAAAAATTCTTTAAACCGCGGACGAACAGCCAGCAGCTCTTCCAGACTATTCCTGAGCGCTATTTCCCAGGCGGGAACTGGAATAAAAGGTAAATTTCCAGTTCTTCCTATATAAATCAACAGAAAAACACCCGCCACAAAAGCTAAAACTAAATGTTTCCACAGGAGAGGCTGATGCCAGAATTTATCCACTAATTTTTGTAAGTTTTGTTGATCCTGCTCAAAAATTTCACGCAAAAAATAATAAGTGCCCGTTATGATGAGTGGCAGAAGAAAAGCTATTTTAACTCCGCGAAAAACATAAATCTGATTAAAAAATAAATCTGTGCTCAAAATGACTGCAACGAGTAATCCACCACCCAGAGTAATCACGGCTGCTGAGAGCAATCCCGATAATATTTTCCCTTTTTCTAACATAACGTCTGCAAGATAAAAACCCGATAAAGCCGGAAAAATTATAGCCGTAGTTAAAGCCAAAAGCTGCCGATAAAACAGTAAATCTATGCTAAAATAAAATAGTATCAATCCACCGCCAGATAAAAACAGCAGTCCCCATAAAAATTTAAACGGGCGGTGAGAAAACAGAGCAGTTATCTTTTTTAAAAACAAAAAGCCGGCAAATATCACCAGAAAAGTGGCCAGCAAGATTGTTCTCTCCCCGGCAAATTCCGCCTGCAGAGGTGTGGCGGACTGTAATGAAAATCCTTCAGCCTGTAGATCTGTGGCAATCATGCCGGCCAGCTGCTTCTGCTTTTCCCCGCGCTCGGAGAAACTCTCCGCAGCAGGAACACCGCGCAAATATAAATACCTGACGTTTCTTTCCTGCACCGATCTCAGATATCTGTTTTTTATATCTGTCAGACTGCCCTGCTCCATTTCTTCCCGCTGCATGCTGTGTAATCTTACAACATTTTCGCCATATCCCCGGGCCAATTGATTTGCGCCTTCCTGATCTGCCAGAAAAGGCTCAATAAAACCATAAATTATATCATTCTCACCCATGACCCGGGCAGTTTCTGTAATGTTAGCAGGATAACCGGCTACTTCATCCCCGGTGAAAATTACCGTTTCCAGATTTAAATTTGCAGCCTGTTCCAGAAGTATCTTATTAAGCTCAAAATCCGGCTGATTTTTCAGACGAGCAGCAGGACGAAGCCCGGCTTCTGTTATTTGATCGCGTAAATTTTTGTCATATCCGGGCATTAAATCTTCCAGATCTTCATGCCAGCTGGGAAAATATACGATTTCCCCCATATCATGGGCAAAAGAATGTACTCCATACAGGTTCTCCCAGGCACTAAGAATGTCCGGGTTTAACAGGTTATTAGTTGGCGGAGGAAAAAAGAAGACAGCGCCTCCTGCTTTAATTTCCAGATCCTCCCGGGTGATTTCGGATATTATTTCACTTTGATTCCCCTGTAATTCTGCCGGAGACCATCTCGCTGCTTTACCCATCTCCACCAGATCTTCCAGTGTAAAAGCAGGGAGCGATGCTCCTGTCACCCCCCTTTGGGCAAGCGTGTCCCAGCTAATTTCAGAGTCCGCAAACATAATCTCCTGGAATTCTCTGCTGTCCATAATAATTTCTACATTTTGATGAGAATTCTCCAGCTGCCATCTTGCCCTCAGGGGGAAAAAAGCCAGAATCAAAATAAATGCTATCAACAAAACTAATTTTTTATTCATGATTATTTTTCCTTTGATATTTTAGATATGACTCGATAAAATCATCCAATTCTCCATCCATAACTTTTTCTACATTACCTTCTTCTAAATCAGTGCGATGATCTTTTATCATATTATAAGGGTGAAAAACATAAGACCTTATCTGACTACCCCAGGCAATCTCTTTGTGTTCGCCCCTCAATTCTTCAATTTTTTCAGCCTGGTGTTCGCGTTTCAATTCCAGCAATTGAGTCTTAAGTATTTTCATTGCCATTCTTTTGTTTTTGTGCTGAGATCGTTCATTTTGACATTGTACTACTACACCCGTAGGTTCGTGAGTGATTCTGACAGCAGACTCAGTTTTGTTAACATGCTGTCCACCCGCACCGCTGGCCCGATAGGTCTCAATCTTTAAATTATTTTCATCTACATCAACCTCCGGGTCCTGCTCAATTTCAGGCAAAACATCTACAGAAGCAAAGGAAGTATGCCGTCTACCTGAAGAATCAAAAGGAGAAATACGAACCAATCTATGAACCCCTTTTTCTCCCTTTAAATACCCATAGGCATATTTGCCTTTTACCAGTAAAGTAACTCTTTTTATACCTGCTTCTTCCCCTTTTAGTATATCCAAAACTTCGGTGGAAAAATCCTTTTTTTCAAACCAGCGTTCGTACATTCTCAACAGCATTTCAGCCCAATCCTGAGATTCGGTGCCTCCAGCCCCGGGATGGATAGAAAATATAGCATTGGAATCATCATATTCACCGTCAAAGTGAAGTTTTATCCTGGTATTTTCCAGAGTTTCATCCAGCTCATGTAAATTATTTTTAAGCTCCTGTTCAACAGAATCTTCACCTTCATTTAACAATTCCAGTAAAACTCTACTTTCTTCTAACTTGTCTTCTATATCCTCAAACATCTGAAGTCTCGATTTAATAGCATCAAGTTTTTTAGCTTTTTTGCTGGCAGCATTATTATCATCCCAAAAACCGGGCTGATTCATCTCTTTTTCTAAATCTTCCTTGTTATTCTGTAACTTATCTCTGTCAAACTAAATCCCTCAAATCATCATACTTCTTTTCTATTTCGGATAGTTTCTGTTTTAACTCCATACTTTTACCTCCCACAACATTTTTTATACTTTTTACCGCTGCCACAGGGACAGGGATCATTTCTGCCTGGTTCATCAGGTTTAACCACGGTCTGTACCTGATTAATTTTTCCGTCTTCCTTCTGTTTACCGGCAGTACTGGCAGCTGCCTTAGCCTTTTCCCTCTGTTTCTTATTTTTGCGAGCAATTACATCGGGTTGACTGTATTCCAGCTCGTCTTTCTCATGGCGATCAGGCTTTTGTGATACTACTTTGCCTTTTTCCTTAATTTCAACTCTTAATAAAGTTCCAATTATATCTTCTCTTATGGAGCCTGTCATTTCCTGAAACAGGTCATAAGATTCGAATTTATATTCAGTCAATGGATCTTTCTGACCGTATGCTCTCAAACCGATACCCTGTCTCAGCTCCTGCATGTTATCAAGATGAGACATCCATTTACGATCGATAATTCTCAGTGAAACCTGGCGGGCCAGCTCTTTAAAATCTTCTTCCCCCAGCTGTTCTTTTTTCTCCTGTAAAAATTGTTTGGTTTCAGACAGAAGTTGTTCTCTGATCTTTTCTCTGCCCATTTCTATGACTTTATCCTCATCCCAGTCTTTTTCCAGGCGGAAAAATCTTAATTTAGTCTCCAGCCCTTCCACATTCCAGTCTGAAGGATGAAGATCTTCAGACAGATATTTTTCCATTATATCATCGATAACTTTTTCCAGCATGGTTTCCAGTTTTTGTTCTATTTGATCACTGGTAAGAAGTTCCCGACGCTGTTCATAAATAACCTCACGCTGTTTGTTTAATACATCGTCATATTTTAATACTGCTTTTCTGGCATCAAAATTCCTCTCTTCCACTTTCTTTTGAGCTCTCTCTATAGCCGAATCGAGCATTTTATGCTCGATTGGTTCTCCTTCATTCATGCCAATCTTATCCAGTATGCCAGAAATATTATCCGAGCCAAATAATCTCAGCAGATCGTCTTCCATAGAGACGTAAAATTGAGAAGACCCGGGGTCTCCCTGTCTACCTGAACGTCCACGCAGCTGATTATCTATTCGCCGACTTTCGTGCCTTTCGGTGCCCAATACATGTAGGCCGCCTAATTCCTTGACTCCTTCACCCAGGATTATATCAGTACCACGGCCAGCCATATTCGTGGCTATAGTAACGCTTTTCTTCTGACCGGCATCTTTAATGATTTCAGCTTCTCGCTCGTGATTTTTAGCGTTCAGCACATTATGAGGTATACCGCGTTTTTTAAGACGGCGGCTTAAATCTTCCGACTTATCTACATCAACTGTTCCCACCAGTACAGGCTGACCTTTCTCATATCTTTCTTCGATGTCATCCACAACAGCCTGAAACTTTTCTTCCTCCGTACGGAATATAACATCGGGAAGAGCTTCTCTTCTTAGCGGTTCATTGGTAGGAATTACCACAACTTCCATGCCATAAATATCTATGAACTCGTCCTCTTCTGTCTTGGCAGTACCGGTCATACCGGCCAATTTGTCATATTTTCGAAAATAATTTTGCAGTGTTATACTGGCATAAGTTTGAGTCTCTTTTCTTACCTGAACACCTTCTTTAGCCTCTATGGCCTGATGAAGCCCTTCACTGAATCTTCGGCCTTCCATAACCCGGCCGGTAAATTCATCTACTATTTTGACTTCACCATCTTTTACTATATAATCCCTGTCTTTTTTCATCAATGTATGAGCTTTTAGAGCCTGTTGTAAACGATGGTTTAGCTTAAAATTAGAATTATCATACAGATTATCTATATTGAGCAGATCTTCTACCTTTTTCACGCCCTCTTCAGTCAAATTCACCACATTGTCTTTCTCCTCAAGTTCGTAATGCTCGCCGGCTTTCAGTTTGGGAATAC
>CAYOFJ010000006.1:0-20910 GCA_964403065.1 uncultured Halanaerobiaceae bacterium
GATCTGCCACCAGGCGAGATTCAATAGTATTTTCAGCTGTGACATCGTCAGGTCTGATGACACCAGATAGCTGAATAATCTGCTTTTCATCATTTATAGTAATCGCTTTATCACCTATTACTCTTAGATTACCATTATCTAAAACTTCCTCTACTGTTACGGTTATATCCGCTTCTAAACTGCCGCTGCGCTGGGTAACACCTTGAGCGCTTTCGGAACTGGAAACTCCAGCACTAAAGGGGTTGATAAAATCTAGCAGCCCCTGTCCGCTCTCCATGCCTACATCTGTGGAAGTGGAAGCGTCACTGTCAGCATCCTGAATAGCACTCGCTGCTTCATCTATTTCGATTGTAATGAGGTCTCCTTCATTAAATTCGTCCTTATCCCTGTACATATCAGCTGCTTCATCGTCCCAGAGAGAATTAGCCCAAACTGCTGATCCAGAAACTGCCACCAAAATCAATAAAATGAAGGCAGTAAGACTTACAATATATCTGGATTTGAACATTTAATTTCACCTCCTGAAGTTTTACCAGAAAATGATATAACCACTAATTTATAATTTCTACCATATTTTCATTAAGAATTTTACCATTAACTCTTTCACCTGAGCTTTTGTTCTCCAGGGTTATAATTTCCCCGGATTTTCCGCGATCCCTGGCAATCATATCTATATGAACTTTGACATTGCCCACCTGTATTCTAGCGGTTACTTCATCTCCACGATTTATCAAAACCGGCAGCTCAAGCATGCTCAAACTCAAAAGATCGCCAGAGTTATAGCTGCGTCTAAAAACTCCTTCTCTTACAAGCTTCTCATCTAAGTCAGTCACCAATTTTTCGGGCAGTGTTCTAACTTTAGTAGAAGTTTTTTCCAGTACTGAATCGGTCACTTTCTCCCCTCTAGAAACATCTTCAATTAATTTATATGCTGTTAATTCATGATTAATATTCAGTCTTAAATACAACCGTTCCCACTCTTCTCCATCGACATGAATTCCTACAGGCTGGCTTACAATACCACCGGAAGAATAGTTACTGCGTGGTAATTTTATCTGCCAGCTCCCATCGGGAATTAAAACCTCTTCCGGCGTCTCCTGAATTACCACCCTGGTCTCAATCTCTATAGAGCTATCAGCATGTTTTTCCTGAAAATACCGCTTTATTTCATTTTTTACAGTAGAATTAAGGGTTTCTCGATTTAAGGTACGAGTGGCAGCTTCTACCTGCACCTCCGGCGCTCCTATGACTTCAAAATCATCATAGTTATATCCAGCATTACGAATATGCAGCTCAACTAAACGCCTGCTAACTTCTATTTCTCTTTCTAAGTCTGTAAAGCTTTCCAGTTCAATCGCTGCTAGCTTTTCCCTGTCTTCCTCAGCAGCGGATATATCAGCTATATCCCCCAGCATAATTTGCGGAGAATTAATTTCTTTTCGCCCGGGTAATTCCACAATAATTTCTGCCGCACTTAACGCACTTAATGGTAATGCCAGACCAAAAACAACTATAATTAACAGGAACACTGTTATATATCCTTTTTCTCGCATAGACTTCACCTTATTTCAAAATTTTATATATAAATCAATGTTCCTGATTAATCTTATTAATCTTCAATTATCAATTATCTTCTCAACTGATTGGCAGTCTGCAGCATTTCATCCGCAGCCTGTATGGAACGAGAATTAGTTTCATAGGCGCGCTGGGCTGTTATCATATTTACCATTTCATCCACAACTTCTACATTGGACATTTCCAGAAATCCCTGTTCAATTGTCCCCAGGCCCATTTCTCCCGGTCTACCCGGAGTTGGAGCACCTGAAGCATCTGTTTGCTCATATAAATTTCGACCTCTGCTGGAAAGACCGGCGGGATTGGTGAAGTTTACCAGTTCCAGCTCACCAGCTTCCTGCATGGTCTCATCACCCGGAACTCGATAACTAACGAGCCCATCACTGGTTACAGAGATATCAGTAGCTTCCGGAGGTATATCAATTCCAGGCTGTACTGGATGTCCATCAGCGGTAACCAATGTGCCATTACTATCAAGTTTGAATGATCCATCTCTGGTATAAGCCGTAGTCCCATCAGGCATAGCTACCTGGAAAAAGCCCTCACCCTCGATTACCAGATCAAAAGGATTGCCTGTTTGTTCTAAACTACCCTGAGTGAAGAGTCTTTGAGTGTCGGAAACTCTTGTGCCATGACCGAGCTCTGTACCTACAGGAATTTCTTCTCCCTGAGCATTGGGTGTGCCGGGATGTCTGGTCTCTTGATATACAAGGTCCTGAAAATTTGTCCTCTGTCTTTTATAACCTGTGGTATTTACATTGGAAAGATTGTTAGAAATAACATCAACATTGGTCTGCTGTGCTTCCATACCTGTTGCCGAGGTATAAAGTGCTCTAATCATACTTTCACCATCCTTTGGTCGTAGTTTTATGAAGGCAGAACCTCTGTCGGTTGGTTCTGCGGATGGCTTCCCAAAAATAGGGTCCAGCCATCTTAAACTTATTTCTTTTATATCATTATTCTTTCCCAGTATTATTTTATCTTAGTCCCGGAATTTCATTAACAGCCTGCTGCAGGGTTTCATCCTGAGCCCTTATTACACGCTGGTTTGTTTCATAATGTCTGCTGGCCTGAATCATATCCACCATTTCTTTGACTATTTCCACATTTGATCCTTCCAAATATCCCTGCTCAACACTATATTCTTCGGTTTCTATTTCTTCAGCTTCCCCCTGAGCAAACAAACCATTACCTAACTGTTCCAGATCATTAGGATCAGCGAAATCAACAATTCTCAGGTCATCAACATCCAGGTCTCCTGAATAAACCGTGCCATTGGTATCCACATGAACCGGTTCATCGGGCAAAACCTGCAGTGGGCCTTCCTCTCCCAGCACCGGATTGCCCTCCTTGGTAACAATCATCCCCTCAGAATTGAGAATGAAATCACCGTTTCTGGTGTATCGCTCACCTTCTGGGGTCTGCACCGCAAAAAAGCCTTCACCGTCGATCGCTAAATCCAGAGGAGCGTCTGTTTTTTGAAAATTACCCCGGGAAAAGTCAGTAAAACTTTCATCTATACCAACCCCGGAACCTAGTTCACCAATTTCCTCACTTCTTTCTCCTCTTTCCATACGGTTAATAACCAGGTCAGGAAAAGATTCCATTATTCTCTCATCACGTTTAAAGCCAGTAGTATCAACATTTGCTATATTGTTGCTGAGGGTATCCATCCGGGCTTCATTTACGGCCATACCCGTGGCAGAAGTGTATAATCCCCTTATCAAAATTTTCACCTCCTTTCAGTGATATTCATAATTCCATATACCTTAAAATAGTTCAACTCATGTTGCCCAAAAATACCTGCGAACAAAATTTTATAAAATGATTTCTTCTAATATTTCAGCACTGCTGGCCTCCTGAGAAAATGTATAATTACCTGCTCTTATCTCTGTAGAAAAATCAAATAGAAACTGCAAACGATTAAATTCTGTAAAATCCATTAATCCGGCCTGATCCAAAATTTGCCCCACACGCAAGGCATTTGCTCCTTCTGGTATAGAAACTTCTACAAATTCAATATCCTCATCCTCATGCAGATATAATGATTGATTGGAAAGTGAAAATCTATCTTCAAAATTTATTATTTCCGCCGGATATCTTCCAGTCTCCTCTATTTCGATTTCAATTTCTTCCTCAACTTCTTCATTCTCAACCTGCTCTACCACTTCTTCTGTCTCCGCATCATCGCGCCAGTATTCCTGATAAAGCAGAAAACCTCCGGCAAAAATCGATATAATTCCTAAGATAATTATAACATCAAAAACAACTCTAGCAAAAAACTTTTTATCCAGCATTCGCATCCGCCCCATTTCCATGCATCTTTACAATCAACTCGGTTTCTCTCACCCCTAAATTTAATCTTTCTGCAATATTTTCAATTTCTAAACCCTGATCATGAAAATTTATGACCTGTTTATAATGTTCGGGCAAAGCTCGCTCCTGCACATCTTTAAATTTTCTATCAAAAGTTTTATCAAAACTGGCAGCAGTGGAAGATTCCAGTAAACTACTGTCAATTCCCTGCACTTTCTCTTTTAAAATTTTCTCTCTTTCATTAATTTCCGCAATCAATTCTTCCAGTTCATCATTAATCTCAGCCAGATTTTGTTGGTTTTTGACCAGTCTTTTTTCTTCGCGAGCTTCTCTACTTTTGCTTGTGCGAGAATTAGTGTTTTGTTGGCGGCGATACTTAGAAGATACTGTTCTATCCACTCCAGTTCTGAACTTCTTTTTTCTTCCGCGTTCCGAAGCTGAATAATCCTGATATATGTCCACCGGTTCTCCTTTTATATTTCCGCTAGATTTCTTTTTCAAAACTAAAAACCTGAATATAAATCCGATTACCAACAAAACTACACCACCGGCCAATAAAACCCAGCCCATAATATCACCACCTCAACTAAACCTTAATATCCAGATGAGCTCCTCGCTCTTCCTCATCAGGTTCTTCCTCATCCTCCTCTTCAGAAGGAGATTGATAGTTCTCATTCTCGTTTTCATCCTGAATTTGTTTTTTCTCAGCCTCATCTTTCTGGTTTACCTGTCTTTGTTCTACCGCTCTTCTTAAATTTTCCTCCTGATTCGTGACACCCTGCTGCTGCTGAGCAGCCAGATTTTCTCTCTGCATCATATCATTCATCTCTAAAGAAGCCTGTAAATGATTATAGGGGTTAATCTGGTGGGTCATGATTTAACACCACCTTAAAGAGGTTTTTGTTTAACTTCACCCTCCTCTTCCTCAAACGCAGTTGTAGACATAGTGTCTTTAACATTATACTGGGATTTGCCAACTATTATAGTTACACCAGAAAAAACTTTTTCCCTGACTTCAACCCTGCCTCTTTTTGACTTTTCCAGACGATTTTCCAGTTCTTCCAGCTTCTTTTCCTTGCGGGCCTTTTCCTCCTGCAAATTCTTTTTTGTCTTTTTTAACCTGTAATACATCTGCTCTTTATCCTGAGGGAGTTCCCCCTGCTGTTTTTTTAATTTTTCCAGCAAATCCAGAGCTTTCTTAGCTTTAGTCATATTCTGCCGGTTATCTTCTAGATCTTCTTCTATCTGATTCATCTCTTCTTTCAAACTGGGATCAATCCCTACTTCTAAAACCGTAGTGGTTGCCAGGGAAGAGCCTACTACACTGGCTTCAATCCGCTTAGCAGCCCGGCATCTACCTCCTACTATCAAACCTTTTCCTTTGCCCAGTATAATTTCTTCAGCAGCTGTAACGGTGCTGTGCATAATGGCATCATCAACTTGAACTGTTCCCTTACTTTCCACATTGCCATTCTCAATAAATTTAATTTCTACATCGCCTTCTGCTATTACATTCCCCTTCTCTTTTCCAATAAAACCCTTGTTGATTTTTATATTGCCGCCCGCTTCCAGCTGAGCAGCAAATACTTTGCCATTAATCTCTATGTCCTCTTCTGCTTTTATCGAAAACCCTTCCTGAACATCTCCATTAACCACGACACTACCCACAAAATCGATATTACCTACATCTAAATCTACATCACCATTAACTTTATGAACCGGCGTAACAGAAATTTTATCCCCGTCTTTTACAACCTGACCTTCGATCTCGGCCACCAATTTATTTTCTTTCTTTTCCACATTCTTTCCAGCCGGCAGCTTTTTATCTTTGGGTTCTTCCGGTTTTAATTCTTTCCCGGTCACCGCCTTGCCGCTATTTCCGGGCACCGGGGGAGTTTTAGTAACCAGTACCTCTCCCGGTTCAACATTGGTGATCAAATCTCTGTCAAAAAAATCAATTGAACCATCTTCCCTTTCAGTACCAATATTCTCTCTATCTATCTCAAAATGATAATTAAGTTCAGCATCCTCACCAGGTTCAGGAGGTTTTCCTTCTGCCACTACAAAATTCTCAATAGGTTCATCTGAATTAACAATCTCTTCCAGAGCCTGATTATCAACTCCATAAATTACCCCGGCTTCATTCAAAATCTCCTCCAGATCCGCAGCTGTAATCTCTTCGCCTCCCCGGGCCGGCTCATAGTCGACTGTAGCTTTAAGTTTATCATCACATATATTAACTTCCACCCTGGCATCTTCGTCCAGCTCCGGTTTTCTGGGGGCCATCTTAACCCATTCTTCTTCGGGCTCATCTATTGCTGACTGCACCGCCTCCCAGTTTACATCTTCAATATCCATTTCCGAAACTTTGTGTTTAATCTGAATATATCTTACAGGATCACCTCCACCAGAGGGAGGAATTATTTTAAGCATTACACCTTCTTCGGTAAATTTAATTTCAAAATCCCCATCGATCGCTATCTCTTCATCCAGATATTCCAGCTCTTCTTCAATTTCATCTATATCCTCTATATTCAGTTTAGCTTCATATTTATTATCCTTATCCTTTATACCTAAAAATCCGGATCTTTTCTCAACAAGACTTACAGATATCATTTCAGGCTCGATATCAATCTGTGGTTTCCAGTGTTTATAAGCCTTTTCCAGGGCTTCTTTCTCATCTGCAGCTTCGATTTCCAATTTTTTATCTATTTCTTCATGGCCAGAAATTTTATCATTCATATTTAATTGCCCCCTGCCATTTCCTTTTTTCGGCTTAAAAAACCACGTAAGCGTTGAATAGATTTTTGATGTAATTGAGATATTCTGGAAGGAGATAACTCCATTACCTCAGCAATTTCCTGTTGAGTTAAACCCTCGTAGTAATATAAACTTATCACAGTTTTCTCCTGTTTATCAAGTTTTTCAATAACTTCTGCCAGTAATTTTCTCTGCTGCGACTTCTCCAGATTCTCCAGGGGGCCCTCTTCATCTGATGATATAAAATCATAGAGGGTGGCATCTTCATAATCTGTATCCAGTGAAAGCCATTGGGCCGAATCTAAATAACTATGAATCTTCTCTATTCTCTTTTTACTAAGAGATGTGGCCTCAGCAAGCTCATCCATATCAGGCTCGCGGCCACTTTCGCTCTTCAACTGCTCTCTGGCTTCCATAACTTCTTTAGCCTCTCTGCGCATGGAATGAGGAAGCCAGTCAAGTTTTCTCAGATGATCAATCATTGCCCCTCTAATTCTTTTGCTGGCAAAGGTAGAAAATTTAATGCCTCTCTCACTATCGAAACGATCTATAGCCTGTAAAAGACCTATTATACCATAGCTCTCAAGGTCTTCCCGAGAAATAAAATCAGGAAGAAGTTCGCCCAGCCTTTGTGCTTGAAATTTCACCAGAGAAAGATTCTCCAGTACCAGTTTATTTCTAATTGTCTCATCCCCATCTTTTTGAAATTTCTGCCATAGATCATAATTATCTATCTTCTGTTCCTGACCACCTGCATTCATAAACTACCCCTCACTAACTAATCTTCAGTTTCCAGAACCGGGGGATCCATAGGTGAAAATTCCTCACCCCCGGATTCCACAGCATTTTCTTGCTCATCTTGATCATGATCGTTTTCAGCTGTACCACCTGAGGAATCATCCAGGTTTTCCTCTTCTTCAGAAACTTCATTGTCCTGATATTTTTTGCTGGCATGCCGGGGTGAATTTTGCAGTTTTTGCGCCGAATCTTCCAGTTTATCTTCGTCAGATTTCAACATTTCTACCAGGCTTAATACTACAAATGCTCCCGCTGAACCTCCGAACAACATCCATAAACCACGCCAAAAAATGATAGATAAGGGATGAAAAGAAATTAGGCCAAAAAGCACAACTATAATATATCCTGCTGTACCCACCAGTATTGACTGCAAAAGACGATTTAACATCTATAACAGCCCTTTGCGGCGCAATTTTCGCTGGTATTCAAATAGCCACCCCATTAATGCATCTCTGGTTCTCCGGTTTATATCTAGAAATTTAATGCCCACAGCATTTTTATCCGGCAAATCGGGCATCGAGTAATAATTTGCTACCTCAGAAATAATGGGTACACCTTCAATATCTTCAATATCCACTTTTATTTCCCCTTCATTTAATTCAACATATAAGGGAATTAATATTTTAAGACCTCCAGCACTTATATCCATTGTATGAGTTTCTTTAAACTCTTCCTCATCTACTGGCTCCCAGTCTTCATTAACCAGACGATACCAGACTTTTTTTCGCACTTCCAGCCTAAAATGCTGGCGGCGCTGTATTTTTACCATCTCATCATTTTCAGGCTTTCTCACCCTTATAATGGGCACAGGTTCCTGAGCCCGACCGATAATTTCTGCGGAAAATTTAAAAGCAGCAGATTCTCCGGCAAAAAATATGCTTACCTCTAATCCCTGGCGCAAAGGCACCAGAGCACCATCTTTGTAAGGAGTCAAAATATCTATCGTATCTTCATGAATATCAGCTATTCGAGTACTATAACTTCCTTTATAAGGCCCCTGTTTAACTTCTATTTCTACATCCTGATTTACTGAGAGATCATTTATTTCCATTTATCCTGGTCCTCCTTGATAATCCGACAGTTCAATCCTCTTTGAAAAATCCCAGCATACGATAGACAAAACCTTTCATTCCCCGGGAAGAATCTTGCGAAGCTTCATCCAGCAAATTCCTGGCTATCCGCGAAAAAGCTTTACCCGAGCGCGAATTCGGATACAATTCCATCACCGGTTTTTGCTTTCTAACAGCTTTGGGAAGAAAACTATCATGAGGCACATAAGAAGAAACATCCAGTTCCATATCCAGATATTCTTCAATTGCACTCCCCATTCTTTCAGTAACACCTTTGGCTTCTTTTTTAGATTCCACCTGATTTATTATCAAATTCAATCTGCTGGACACTTCATAATTGGAAAGAATCTTCAACAGGCTGTAGGCATCCATTACTGCTGTTGGTTCAGGTGTGAGAATTATCATGATTTCATCTGCAGCTCTAATAAAGTTTACTACTCCTTTATGAGCCCCTGCTCCGATATCCATCAGTATAAAATCATAGTTCTTTTCTATGGAAGCAGATAATTCCAACAAATTTTCAATCTGAGCCATATTTATATCTATAAATTGGTCGATACCTGAAGCCCCCGGCAAAACAGTGATCCCTTCAGGACCATTTATAAGTGCATCTTCTAGCTCACATTTTTGTTTTAATACATGTCCCAGATGATAGCGAGAAGTTAACCCCAATAAAACATCAACATTGGCCATACCCATATCGGCATCGAGTATCAATACTTCTTTGCCTGATTTCTGCAGGGCAAGACCTATATTTACAACTAAATTAGTTTTACCAACTCCACCTTTACCGCTGGCAACTGAAATTATACGCGATCTATCGTAAGCTTTTTCCCCGGCTTCATCCGGGTCTTCACCTGATCCTTTATCATTTTTCGCAAATATTTCTCTTAGTTTGCTAGCCTGATCAGCCATTGCTATCACCCAGCAGGTAAGGCAGAAGCTTCTGAGGTTCAGCTTCCCCAATATCATCAGGTACATCCTGACCAAAACTGTAATAGGAATATGGCAGTTCACACTTAGAACGCAAATTAATCAAATCTCCATAACTTGTAGCTTCATCAATTTTCGTCAATAAAATTTTGTCAGGTTTAAGAGCCGAAAATTCATCAATTACTTTCAACATATTATCTAACTTTTGATTTAAACTAATTAATAAGTGTACTTCATCCAGTAAATCACCCGTAAGCATTTTCTGCAGCCGACCTAACTGAACCTTATCATCCCAGCTGCTGCCGGGAGTATCTACAAAAACAATATCATAATTTCGATAATCTCCAGCCAGCACAGACGAAAACTCTTCTTCATTATATACTACTTCCAGAGGAACATTTATGATATCACTGTAAGTCTTCAACTGCTGCACGGCAGCAATCCGGTAGGTATCAGCAGTTATAAGACCTACTTTATTATCAGGATGGCGGGCAAAATCAGCAGCAAGTTTTGCTATCGAAGTTGTTTTACCCACACCGGTAGGTCCCACCAGTGCTACCACATAAGGAGTGCTGTTAATATCTATAACTGCGGGACCACCGAGTAAATCCACCAGTTCATCTCGTAAAATTTCCAGCTTTTCCTGCCTGTTTTCCCCTTCCTGTACCGGTTTAATAATTTCCTGCAGTATCCCTTTAGTTATTTCCTGATCTCTTAAATGCTGATATAACTCTCTGCAATTTTCATCCAAAGTTCTTTCAAAATCATCCTGCTGCCAGTTTCGGTTTAATTTTTCTATCATATTCTTTATATCATCCAGCTCTTTTCTGGTTCCACTTTGCACACCACTATTTTTAGTTCTGTTATTCGTATTGGTGTCTTCCTCTACCCCGGCCAGAACTTCCACTTTTTCCCGTCCGAAAAAGCCCAGAAATCCCCCTTCTTTGAATTTGCGGGTGTTAAGGATGATAGCATCTGATCCCATTTCTGCTTTCACTTTAAAAATTGTGTCCTGCATGTTTTCTCCTACATATTTCTTAACTTTCATTTATTTCACCGTCCCGTGTATTTCTAAATCCACATCGGATTCCAATTCATTAAAAGAAAGCACAATTAATCTATCCAGAGAACGATGTGTTAATTCTTTTAAAGGCCTTCTAATGTTAGGAGCAACCAGCAGAATAGGATCATACCCCAGTTCCAGCAGGTTCTGGACCTCTGATGCAATTTTTTCTATCATATTTTGAGCTTCCTGGGGAGGAAGAGCTAAATATTTGCCCTGTTCGCTGGAATCAAGAGATTGTTCTAAATTATCTTCCAATTCCGGGTCCAATGTCACAGCATGTAATTTACCATCTGCCGCCGAATATTGACTGGTAATCTGGCGCGATAGGGCCTGGCGGACGTATTCTGTCAGCACCTGTGTATCTTTGGTCCTGGGGGCATAATCAGCCAGAGTTTCCAGAATAGTTAGCAGATTATTTACAGGTACACCTTCCCACAATAAATTCTGCAGCACTTTCTGAATCTCACCCAGAGTTAATAGATCAGGTAAAAGTTCGTCAACAACCGCAGGATAGTCCTCTTCAAAATTATCTATAAGCTCCTGAACTTCCTGTCTACCCAGAAGCTCATGAGCATTATCTTTAATAAGTTCAGTTAGGTGAGTAGCCATAACAGAGGGAGGGTCCACGATAGTATAATTGGCCATTTCAGCTTCTTCTTTCTGTTCTTCTTCTATCCATTTTGCCGGTGTGCCAAAAGCGGGCTCCTCAGTTTCAATACCTTCAATATCATCAGAAGTCATCCCGGATTCCATGGCCAGGTAATGATCCGGCATGATCTCAAAGCGGTCAATTTCTACCCCCTTTAACTTCACCCTATATACATTAGGATCAAGCTGTAAGTTATCCAGAACTCTGACCGGAGGAACAATAATCCCCAGCTCAGAAGCGGTCTGTCTTCTGATCATGGATACCCTATCCAGAAAATCTCCGCCCTGTTCAGGGAGCACAAGCGGTATAAGATTATAACCAACTTCTACTTCCATAGGGTCTACTTTTATCAGGTCTGAAAGATCTTCTTTGGCGGGAGCTCTGGCTTCCTCCTCTTCTTCCATTCGCTCTTCTTCCGCTCTTTCTTCCTCGGCTTTCTCTCGGGCCAACCGGGCCTGACGTCTGAGCATAAAAGCAACAGCCCCTACCAAAAAAGCAAGTATCATAAATGGTAAAGTGGGCAGCCCCGGTACAAATGCCAGCAGAAATAATACCCCGGAGGCAATCCATAAAGCTTTAGGCTGTCTGGTTAACTGCACCGACATATCATGTCCCATACTACCTTCAGCAGCTGCTCTGGTGACAACCATACCGGTCGCAGAAGAAACCAGCAGAGCGGGAATCTGACTAACCAGACCATCACCTACGGTTAGCAGTGTATAAGTCTGGGCGGCTTCAGCCAGGGCCATATCCTGCTGTAATACACCTATAACCAGACCACCTACAATATTTATTGAGGTTATAACTATACCGGCAATAGCATCTCCCTTAACAAATTTACTGGCACCATCCATTGCTCCATAAAAATCAGCTTCTTTTCTTATTTTCTCGCGCTGTCTCCGGGCCTCTTCTTCAGTAATAATCCCTGCATTAAGATCAGCATCAATACTCATCTGCTTACCGGGCATGGCATCCAGGGTAAACCTGGCCGCTACTTCCGCCACTCTTTCTGCACCTTTAGTGATAACAATATACTGAATAACTATAATTATTAAGAATATTATAAATCCAACAACATAATTTCCCGCTACCACAAAAGTTCCAAAACTTTCAATTATTTCCCCGGCATAAGCCTGCCCCAGGATTAAACGGGTTGTAGAGACATTTAATCCCAGTCTAAATAATGTAGCAAACAAAAGTAATGAAGGGAAAACCGAGACATCAAGAGGCTCAGTGGTATATATGCTGACCAAAATAACCACCATGGAAAAAGTTATATTAGTGGTGAGCAGTATATCCATGGCCATCGTAGGCATGGGTATAATGAACATTATAATAATGCCCACGACTGCCAGCGCAAAAACTATATCTCCATTACGTGCTATAAAATGCTGCGGTTCCTGGGCAGCACTACCAGCTTCTCCCCCTGGCTGCATTCTGCTGAACCTCCTTCCTCACAACAAAAACAAGAATATAAACTCCTAAAATTAAAGGTGTAAAAAACCAGATTATGCAATCTATATAGCGATTTCACCAGCATTTTAGAAAGGATCCGAATATATATGATTATTTGAAATTCACTGTTGATATCTATCTTCCTGCTGATATACGAAAGCTAAAACTTCTGCCACCGCTTCGTATAAATCGACGGGTATCTGTTGACCGATTTCTGTGGTTGAATTAAGTGCTCTGGCCAGTGAAGGCTTTTCCATAATTTCAATCCCCAGTTCTTCAGCCTTTTCTTTTATCTTCTCGGCAATGTGCCCTTCACCTTTAGCCAGGACAACAGGAGCTTCCATTTCCTCTAAATCATACTGCAAGGCTACAGCAATATGAGTCGGGTTTGTCACAACTACATCAGCATCTTCCATATCACTCATCATACGATTCAAACTCAATTCACGCTGCTTCTCTTTGCGCTTCTGATTAAGTTCCGGATCTCCTTCTCTCTCTTTACGCTCTTCTTTAACTTCCTGTTTGGTCATTTTTAATTCCTGATAATGGTCCCAGCGCTGATAAAGCAGATCCGCAACTCCAATAACAATTAAAAATATTATTATCCTGATGCCGATTTGGAAAATCAGGTTTCCCAGCATCAACAGCGCAGGTTCCAGTCCCTGGCCGGTCAGCCTAACCAGCTGCTGCCAGTGCTGACTTATCTGACTGTAGGTAATATAAGCAATTCCGGCAGCTTTTGCAAGAGACTTGGCCAGTTCCACCAGGGTTTGTAAAGAAAATATATTTTTCAAACCCTTGATAGGGTCGAGTTTGGAAACTTCCGGCTGAATAATTTTAAAGTTAAACATGGGTCCAACCTGAATGAAACCGACCAAACCTCCTACTACAGCTGAAGCTATCATAATAGGAGCAACCAGATCCGCGATGAATATTATATAATCCATTACCACATTGTAGCCATCTCCCGGGCTCAAAGTGGGAGCTTTATGCATGGTAAATGATTCGACCATCCTGTATTCTATAGATTGAATTATATGGTCCATAAGGAAATACAGGACCAGAAAACTGCCCAGCAAAGTGAACGCCTGGTTAAACTCCTGGCTTTTGGCTACCTGTCCTTCTTCTCTGGCTTCTTCCTTCCGTTTCGGCGTCGGGTCTTCCGTTTTTTCTCCTGGTGGCTCTTCTGGCATTATAACTCACTCCCTTAAATCAGCTGAAAAAATTCAACATCTCTTCTATATACTCAAATAATTCCCCAAAAATATCCAGATAATAGCCAAAAATAAGGTTGGAGGCCAGAAAAAACATCAAAAATCCGATGAAGATTTTTGCCGGCAGACCCACAATGAAAATATTCATCTGTGGAATAGAGCGAGCCAGAAACCCAAAAATTACGTCGGCCATAAACACAGTGCCTAATATAGGCAGGGCTATCATAAAAGCAGTAATAAACATGTCACCGGCATGTCTGAATAATATTCCCCAGGCTCTCTCCCCCACAACCAGCTGCCCCGGAGGACCTGTATCAAAAGTCGAATGCAGAGCATCTACCAGAATAAGATGACCGTTTATAGACAAAAACAACAGAGAAGCCAGAGCATTTTTGAACTGACCGGTTAGTGGCACAGTAACACCGGAAACTGGGTCAAATACATTTGCTATCATAAATCCCATTTTAAGGTCTATAAACTGTCCTGCCAGCTGAAAGGCTGCAAAAACGAGTTGAACCATAAATCCTATAAATAAGCCAATTCCCAGCTCTCTTATTATATCCCCCAGTATATACAAAATATGCCCGGGTATTTCCAGGTCATACTGGGCCGAAATCATGGGAGTAACAGCCACCGCCAGCAAAAATGCCATTGCCACTTTTACCCGCCGGGGATAGGCATCACTGGAAAGAATAGGAGTCAGAATAAATAAACCCAAAAATCTGAAAAGAACCAGGATGAAAAGATAGGTTAATCCTGTTAAAAACTCAGCGGGTTCAGGCATATTTACAGCATTCCCAGATAAACCGGAATATTTTCATATAATTCCTGCACAAAATTCATAACAGTTGACAGCATCCAGGGTCCAAACAGCCCCAGTGCTATCAGGACAGCAAATATTTTGGGCACAAAGGCCAGTGTCTGTTCCTGTATCTGCGTGGTGGCCTGCATAATAGCTACCAGTAACCCGGTAAGAAGTCCTGCACCTAAAACAGGAGCTATAATGAGCAGAACTATATATAGAGCATTTTGAGCTATATCAACTACCTGCCCGGGTTCCATCTCAATACTTCCTCCTCATTAAAAGGTTCTTATTAAAGATTCTATGACCAGGTACCAGCCGTCCACAAGCACAAACAACATAATCTTAAAGGGAAGAGAAATCATAACCGGTGGCAGCATCAACATACCCATGGACATAAGTATACTGGCTACAGTCATGTCTATCATTACAAACGGAATATATATTAAAAATCCTATTATAAAAGCAGTTTTCAGCTCACTCATTACAAAAGCCGGTATTAATAAATAAGTAGGTACATCCCCCTGGTCTTCGGGCCTATCCAGTGCCGCCATCTCAAAAAATAAACTGAGGTCTTCTTCTCTAACCTGCTCAAACATAAAACCTCTTATCGGCACCAGACCTTCATCTATCATTTCTTCGGTGCCTATTTCATCCTCTAAATAGGGAGTTATTGCTTCATCTATAACTCCCTGCCACACAGGCGCCATAATAAAAATAGTTAGAAATAAGGCCAGAGCTATCAACACCTGATTTGGGGGCATGGTCCTGGTAGCCAGCGCGTTCCTTATCATGGATAGAACAATGACAATTCTGGTAAAAGAGGTAACTGTAATCAAAATTGCCGGAGCTATAGATAATACAGTCAGCAGCAAAAGTATCTGCAGCGTTATAACTAGATCATCCGCTTCTTCTCCGGTGGTGATTTCCAGATCTATATCCGGAATTTCAAACTCCTGAGCATGTAATGGAGCAGCAAAAATTATAAATATTAATCCCACACAAAATAGTATTAAGGCCAGCCTATTCATCAATATCACGGCGGTAAAATTCCAGCCAGTTTTTTACTTTCTGTCCAAAAGAATCTTCATCAGCTTCAGGTTCTGCAGCAATAAACTGTTCGGGGCCAAATTCTTCCCTTGACCAGGAAGCAACCTCCTCTACACCTTCTTCATATACAGCCAGAAGAATCACTTTATCCCTGGCCTTAACCAGTGTTAAATTCTTTTTGGGGGCCAGATATAGCTGCTCAAGAATTTTTATATGGTCGCCCTGCTGCTGTTTCCTCATAAAACGGCGGAGATAGCGCTGCCCAAAAAATATAATACCAAGTACTATTAGCAGATAGAAAAAAATACGAGCTATCTCAATACCATAATTCATTATATTTCTCCTTTTCAGCCTTAAATATTATTCAGCCTCTCCTGGGGACTCACAATATCTTTAACCCGGAAACCGAAGTTCTCATCTATAACTACAACTTCTCCTTTAGCAATTAATTTACCATTTACCAGTAGATCAACGGTTTCACCTGCCAGTTTGTCCAGCTCTATAATCGAACCTTCTCCTAGATCCAGAATTTCCTCAATAGTCATACGTGATTTACCCAATCTAACTGTGACCTGCAGAGGAACGTCTTTAATAAGCTCCATATTTTGAGGAAGCGGCTGTCCTGGTTCTTCCTCAAAATCAGGGAAGTCGGCCTTCTGGACACCAACTTCTTCTTCGCGGGAAACCTTACCACTACCTGATTTTTCTCTATCAATGCCTGCAGCAGCACTACTGCCCGCAGCTGCAGCAGCCGCAGGTTCCTTTTGTTTTTGTTGTTTCTGAGGTTGAGTTTCCACCGGCTCCTCTTCCACAGTTTCTGCCGCTTCAGCCTCAACCTCTTCTTCTAACTGCTCTTCTTCCAGCTTTTCCATGGCGGCTTCCGCAGCACCTTCCCCTGGTTCTGCTCCTTTGGCAGTAAGACCCACGTCATCATCTACCAGTTCTTCAACCAGGCGATGAACAAAACTCACGGGTGCCAGCTGCTGAAATTGGCTGTCAATGAGGTCCCCTATTTTCAAATCAAAAGATATTACCGCCAGTTCCTGCTCACCCTCAAAAAATTCTTTGTCACTGATCGCTTCATCAATATCCAGATAGCGAGCTTCCGGGGGAGTTATATTGACTTTAGCATCAATAACACTGGATATAGAAGTAGAAGCTGAACCCATCATCTGATTCATAGCTTCTCCTACTGCACTAATATGTAATTCCCCTAGTTCATCGTCAGGATCAGAACCATCTCCACCCATCATTAAATCTGCAATTATTGCCGCATCTTCCTCTTTTATTACCAGCAGATTATAACCTTCCAGGCCTTCAGTATATTCCACATCGACTAACACAATAGGACGGGCATACTGCTCACTAACCTCATTGAAAGTTTGAACTTTAACCGAAGGAGAAGTTATATCGACTTTCTGGTCTAACAGAGTATAAAGGGCGGTAGCGGCAGAGCCCATGGCAATATTGGCCACTTCACCCATTACATCTTTTTCTTTGTCAGAAAGAAATTCTCCCTCCCCTCCGTTCTCTTCCGTCTCTGCTTCTTCCTCATCACCATCATCATCGTCAATCAAAGCATCAATTTCATCCTGTGAGAGAAAATCATCATTTTCTTCATTCATCGTCAAAATCACCTTCCTCCTCTTGCTCCACTACTTCCATTACTTTCAGAGCTTTATGGTTATGTTTGGTGCCCATAACTCCCCGGTATTTTATATTGCTGCCTATTCTAACCTCAGCCATCTCATCAGTAAGCTTATCCAGTCTCACAACATCCCCGGGCTGAAGAAATAGCAGATCAGAAACAGTAAGCTCCGTATTTCCCAGCTCTACCTCTACTTCCAGGGGGGCCTTGCGGACCCTCTTCTTTAAATTTTCCAGGTGCTGAGCGGTCTGTTCTTCTCTGCTGCTGGCAAACCACTGCTGTGCACTTAATTGCGGAACGATTGGTTCCAGCATAATATAGGGAAGACAGATATTTATCAAACCTTCACTTTCCCCAATCCGGGCAGAAAAAGTGATTATAATTGTCATATCATTGCTGGGAACTATCTGGGTAAATTGCGGATTGGACTCCAGCTCTCTTAATCGGGGGGTCACCCGCAAAATATTCTCCCAGGCTTCCGGTATCGTGCTTAAAAACCAGTTGAGAACTTTCTTAAGCACAGTCTCTTCTATATCGGTAAAATCCCTGCCTTCCGGAAGCGGTTCTCCAAAGCCACCGAAAAGCCGGTCAATAATGGCAAAACCTACATCAGGATTTATCTCCAGCAAAAATTGTCCGGAAAAAGGCTCCAGCTCCGATATACCGATAATTGTGGGCTCAGGCAGTGAGCGGGTGAATTCTTCATAGGACAGCTGCTCAATTGAAGCTACCTCAAAATCTACTACCGTTCTTAGTTTAGTGGAGAGGGTGGTGGTAAGCAGCCGCATCATGTTCTCATGTATCATCTGCAGTGTTCGCATCTGTTCTTTCGATAATTTATCCGGACGGCGAAAATCATATTCTTTTATCTTATCTTCCTCTTCCTCTTTCATCTCATCAACATCAACTTCACCCGAATCCAGAGCATTTAAAAGTGAATCAATTTCGTCCTGGTCTAAAACATCGGCCATTTACACCACCCCCTTTACTGTACTACAAAATCGGTAAACCAGACATTCCTGACTTCACCGTTAGCAGCGATCTCATTTAACGCCTCAATGATATTTCTTTTTATACCGGGCACCCCGGGTTCTTCCAGCTCTTCATCAGTTGTATTTCTTAAAACACTAATCATATAATCCTGTACCTGCGGAGACCTCTCTTCCAGCTTCTCTATTACTTCCTCCTCGGAAACCTCTATAACCACTGTTGTCTGTAAAAATTGATACCCACTGGCCCCTGTCAGGTTTACAGTATATTCCCCCATCTCATAGGTAGGACCCATTTCCATCTCTTCCGTTTCTTCATCTGGCTGAGAGAGATACCATAAAACACCAAAACTGGTTGCTCCGGCCACTACTATAACTAAAAATATAACTCCTAATATCAGCGCTATTTTGCTTACAGCACCATTCTCTGCCATTACACATTCACTCCTTCCCCACCTGCCTAATCATTTAATCATAATAGCAAACTAAATTTAAAATTCCGGATCAAAGTCTCCCGGGTCAAACATCTCCTGCTCCTGCTGTCCGGGTTCGGTCTCACCTTCCGGCGGTTCCGGGCCGGGATCTATGCCGGGTTCGGTCTCCTCTGGTCCCGGCTCATACGCCGGAGATTCACTTACAAAATCAGGGTTTAATAAAATAACTTCAACTCTTCTATTCAAAGCTCTATTTTCAGGAGAATCATTGGGGACTAAAGGCCGGTATTCAGAATAACCCGCCGCCGAAAATCTTTCCGGATCCAGAGCCTGCTCTTCCACAAAAAATCTGGTAACCGTAGTAGCTCGAGCCGCCGATAGCTCCCAATTAGAAGGATAGAGGTCAGTTCTTATAGGCAGATTGTCCGTATGGCCTTCCACCATCACATCATTGGGAACCTCCTGTATTAATTCGGCTACTTCCTGCAAAATTTCCTGTCCTTCCGGTCTAATTTCTGCTTCCCCCAGATCAAATAGAACTTCACCGGTAAATCTAACTTCCAGCCCCCTCTGAGTCATCTCCATTGAAATACCATCTTCATCCACGTCTTCCTCATGAATAATCTGATCGATCTCAGTCATAACTGTTTCCAGAAGATCTATATTTATAGGATTAAGGCCTTCACCTATAGCACCCTGATCGAGCAAACGCTGAGACGCTATCGTTCTTCCCCCGTGAAAAGACATTCCCAGACCTTGCCTTATAGAGTCGAGGGCAATTTCAAACTGCTCCTCCTCTATCGAGGACATAGAATAAAGCAGCACAAAAAACGTGAGCAGCAGAGTCATCATATCACCAAAGGTGGTCATCCATTCAGGAGAGCCGCCCTCATCATCTCCTTCACTGTTTCTGGGCTCATCTCTAGCCATTTATTCCATAGCCACCTCCTCGGTGCCCAATTCAGCTTCTCCGGCTTCTTCCTCTTCACCTTCTGAGTCAGCCAGAAAAGCCCGCAGTTTTTCTTCTACAATTCGGGGGTTTTCACCGGCCTGGATAGAAAGAATTCCCTCTATCATCACTTCTTTCAGCAAAATTTCATCATGGCTGGTGGACTCAAGTTTTCCGGCCATAGGAATAAAAATAAGATTAGCTATAAGTGCACCGTAAAAAGTAGTTAATAAAGCTACAGCCATACCTTCCCCCAGTTCTGTGGGATCATCCAGCTCCGCTAACATCTGAATAAGCCCTATCAAGGTACCAATCATACCGAAGGCGGGAGATAAAGTTCCCATTTTCCGCAAAATACCCTGTCCTTCGTGATGTCTTTCTTCTAAAAAGGTGAGCTTGGTTTCCAAAATATTGCGCACAAGTTCAGGATCAGTACCATCTACTACCAGCTGGATACCTTTCTGCAGAAATTCATCATCAGCTTCCATGGCATCCTGTTCCAGAGCCAAAAGCCCTTCACGTCTGGCCTTTTCAGCCAGATCTACCAGCAGCTGAATAACTTCTTCCGAATCCTCATCACTCTTTTGAAAAGCTATACGTATTAAATCCGGCAGCTTTTTTAATTTATCATAGGAATAATTAATCATAGTAGCGGCCAGGGTACCACCGCCAACTATCATCACCGATTCCAGACTGACGAACATAAAAGCCTGTCCGCCCAGTATAATAGCACCGCTGATTAAGATCACACCGGTTATGACACCTATAACTGTAATAAGATCCACATAATTCACTCCCTGTCAATCTTAACTGAGTTCTGTACCTTTTGATGATATTCGACCACAAGATCTATAATTTCTTCAACATCTTCTTCCACTATGATTCTTTTTTCCGTGGTTAGAGTAATAACGGTATCAGGGGTGGCCTTAATCTGCTCTATTAAATTGGCATTCAGAGCTATTTCTTCTCCCCCTAATTTGGTAACTTTTATCATTTCAGCCACCCCTCACCGTTTGCCTGCAATTTGTATTAAACCATCCTTTAAATCATTTCTTGACTTGAAGGTTATATTTTATTATCTTATTTTCAAACTGCAATGTCAAGGATATTTAATACTTTAACAGGATTTATATTATTCATTATAAGATTACCGGGCCAGGTTCACCAGTTCCTGCAGCATCTCATCACTGGTGGTTATAGAA